>NZ_JBXAPO010000002.1:0-113034 GCF_058804065.1 Bradyrhizobium sp. GW821-FHT13H05
CGCGACGCGCGCCATCAAATTGCGCCGTAGCGAGCGCGGCTTGGATGGAAGGCCGGGGGGCCCGTTACCCCATCTACGAACCTCCATCATCATTGCGAGGAGAGCGACAGCCCGGCTCTCGCAGCGTGGCCGCTCATCCTTCGAGGCTCGCTGCGCTCGCACCTCAGGGATGACGGATTGAGACAACAATTATCCGCCCCGCGGAATCCCCTCGCCTCCCGCATGATCGCCCCGCCCCAACCGCACGCCGGCGCAATAGACATTTCCCGACCCCGGCGGCATCCTCCCCCCATCAACCGATAACAGAGCCTGCGGGCCGCCCAGGGGAAACAGATCATGCTGCAGACTCGATTCACAAAACTCGTCGGCGTCGAGCACCCGATCGTCCAGGGCGGCATGCAATGGGTCGGGCGCGCCGAGCTGGTCGCCGCCGTTGCGAACGCGGGCGCGCTCGGCTTCATCACGGCGCTGACCCAGCCGACGCCGGAGGACCTGACCAAGGAGATCGCGCGCTGCCGCGACCTCACCGACAAGCCGTTCGGCGTCAACCTCACCATCCTGCCGGCGATCAAGCCGCCGCCTTATGCCGAGTACCGCGCCGCCATCATCGAGGCCGGAATCACCGTGGTCGAGACCGCCGGCAACAAGCCGCAGGAGCATGTCGAGGAGTTCAGGAAGCACAGCGTCAAGGTCGTGCACAAATGCACCAGCGTCCGCCACGCCCTCTCGGCCGAACGGATGGGGGTCGATGCCATCTCGATCGACGGGTTCGAATGCGCCGGCCACCCCGGCGAGGACGACACCCCCGGCCTGATCCTGATCCCGGCCGCCGCCAACAAGGTCAAGATCCCGATGATCGCCTCCGGCGGCTTTGCCGATGCCCGCGGCCTCGTGGCGGCGCTGGCGCTGGGGGCCGAGGGCATCAACATGGGCACCCGCTTCATGGCGACCAAGGAGAGCCCGATTCACCAGCTCATCAAGGAGAAGATCGTCGCCAATGACGAACGCGAGACCGAGCTGATCTTCCGCACCATGCGCAACACCTCGCGCGTCGCCAGGAACGAGATCTCGACCAAGGTCGTCGCCATGGAGAAGGAGGGGGCGAAGTTCGAGGACATCCGCGAGCTCGTCGCCGGCGCCCGTGGCAAGATGGTCTACGCGACCGGCAACTCCGACGAAGGCATCTGGTCGGCCGGCCAGGTGCAGGGCCTGATCCAGGACATCCCGAGCTGCGGCGAGCTGATCTCCCGCATCGTGCGCGAGGCGGAGGCGATCATTCGCAGCCGACTCGAAAGCATGATCGCTCAACCGAGCGCGCAAGCCGCGGAATAATCACTGCAAGAAGCGAGAGTAATTCATGAAGGCTTATGTCTACGGTCCTGAAGGCGCACGGATTTCCGACGTCGCTCAACCAGAACCTAAGGGCACGCAAGTGCTGGTCCGCGTCCGTGCCTGCGGGCTGAACCGCGCCGACACCGGCATGCGCAAGGGCCACGCCCATGGCGCGGCCGGCGGCGTCGGCACCGTGCTCGGGATGGAATGGGCGGGCGAAGTCGCCGAGCTCGGGCCCGATGCGAAGGGCGTCAAGATCGGCGACCGCATCATGGGCTCCGGCGGCGCGGCGTTCGCCGAGTACACACTCGCCGATCACGGCCGGCTGTTCCGCGCGCCCTCGAACATGAATTTCGAGGAAGCCGCCACCCTGCCCGTCGCGCTTGCGACCATGTACAACGCCGTCGTCATGGTCGGTGGCGTCCAGCCTGGGCAAAGCGTGCTGATCCAGGGCGCCAGCTCCGGCGTCGGCCTGATGGCGATGCAGATCGCAAAACTCAAGGGCGCCAGGCTGGTGATCGGCTCCTCGACCGATGCCTATCGCCGCGGTCGGCTGACCGAATATGGCGCCGACCTCGCGGTCGACTCCTCCGACCCCAAATGGGTCGAGGAGGTGCTGAAGGCGACGAACGGCGAAGGCGTCGATCTCATCGTCGACCAGGTCTCGGGCAAAGTCGCCAACCAGAACCTGGCTGCCACAAAGGTCCTGGGCCGCATCGTCAATGTCGGCCGGCTCGGCGGCACCCATGCCGACTTCAATTTCGATCTGCACGCCGCCCGCCGCATCAGCTACATCGGCGTCACCTTCCGCACCCGCACCATCGAGGAGGTCCGCGAGATCTTCGACGAGGTCCGCAAGGACATCTGGAGCGCCGTCGAGTCCCGCAAGCTTCAGCTGCCGATCGACAAGGTCTACGCGTTCGACGACATCGACAAGGCGTTCGAGCACATGGAGGCGAACAAGCATCTGGGGAAGATCGTGGTGATGCTGCCGTAAAACCCGAGGCGCCGAAGGGTGGGTAAAGCGAAGCGTGCTCACGATCTGTATCCATCACGGAAGGATCGTGGGCACGGCGCTTCGCGCCTTTGCCTGCCCTGCGAGATCGAGCTTGTGGCATCAGCGCCCATTCAATTCGGAAGCATTCGCAATAGCTTCGCTTCTGCAACTCACTTGCGACTACAACTGTGGATCATCGCTTGATGTCCTGCGCTGGCCTGCTAAATCCCGGCCATGAGCGCACAGCACAACAAGACCTCGGTCGCGGCCATCTCGATCTTCGCCAGCGGCGGCATGGCGGCGGCCAAATTCGTGGTCGGGATCGCGATCGGCTCGCTCGCGCTGATCTCCGAAGCCCTGCACTCCTCGATCGACCTGGTGGCAACCATCATCACCTGGGCGGTGGTGCGGGTCTCCGACAAGCCGGCGGACGACGAGCACCATTACGGCCACGGCAAGCTGGAGAGCATCTCCGCGCTCGGCGTCACAGCCCTGCTCTACGTGCTCGCCGGCGGCATCCTGGTCGAATCCTACAGCCGGCTGCGCGAGGGAACCGCGCCGCCGACCATCTCGGCCGTGCCGTTCGTGGTGCTGGTGATCGACATCGTGGTCAATTTCTGGCGTGCCCGCGCGCTGCACAAGGCCGCGCGGGAAACACGGAGCCAGGCGCTCGCGGCGGATGCGCTCCATTTCGCCTCCGACGTGATGGGCTCCTTCGCCGTCATCATCGGCCTGATCCTCGCCGGTCTCGGCTTCTGGTGGGGCGACGCGGCCGCGGCCGCCGCAGTTGCCGTGATGATCGCCCTGCTCGGCCTGCGCATGGCGGGCTCGACCGTGCAGACGCTGCTGGACCGCGCGCCTGAGGGCGCACAGGAGAAGGCCACGGCCGCGATCCGCGGCGTGCCCGGCGTGATCGATGTCGAACGGCTGCGGGTGCGCATGGTCGGCTCGACCACCTTCATCGACACCATCGTCAAGGTGCCGCGGACCTATCCGATCGACCGCGTCGAGGACATCAAGCGCAAGGCGCAAGGAGCCGTCGACAAGGCGTTCGGCGACACCGACCTCACCTTCACCCCGGTCCCCGTGGCCCGTGACAACGAGACCGTGCGCGACCGCATCATGGTGATTGCGCATAATTCCGGCCTCGCCATCCACCATGTCACGGTGCACGATCTCGGCGGCAAGCTGATCGTCAGCATCGACCTCGAGGTCGATGCTGAAATGCGGCTCGACGCGGCCCATGACGTCGCCAACACGCTGGAGCGCAACATCCAGGAGGAGTTCGGCGACGACGTCGAGGTCGACGTCCATATCGAGCCGCTGGAACCGGAACTGCCGTTCGGCACCGATGCCGCGCCGGAACGCGTCGATGTCATCGCCGCCGCGCTGACCGAATATGCCGCCGGCGGCGAGATCCACGACATCCATAATGTGCGCGTCCGCAACACCGACGCCGGCGAGATCGTCAACTTCCACTGCCGCGCCATGCCGTCGATGAGCGTGATCAAGGTGCACGAGCATGTCGACGCGATCGAGCGGGCGCTCCGCCGCGCGTTCCCAAGCGTGAAGCGCGTGATCAGCCACGCCGAGCCGCCGCGCGCGTGAGACGGCGCGACGGAGTCCGGTGTTCTCGTTTCGGACTCGTCGCGATACGTAATGTTGCGGACGACCAACGCGCAAACTGCGCGTTGGATAAGAATAAATCCGCATTAACGATTCGTTGACTCTCGACAGCCTGCGAAAACTGGATTCAAATCGGACATGATTCGGAAGCGATGTGGGGCTGCTTCCGAGCTCAAGTTGCAAGCTGGTTTTCAGGGGGCCGAAGGCATGTCGCGTGCAGACGCCGCGAACGCGTGCGTCCAATCCGATTCGATCAAAGGATTGGCGCAATCGATCGCGAAACCTGCCTATCATCGGCTCCTGATCGCGGAGCCGGCGCTGCGACGCGCCGTGCCGACGCTCATCATCGCGTTCCTGATCACGATCTGCCTCGGCGCGTTCGTGCAGGTCGTCGATCAGACGCGCCAGAGGCGGCAGGAGATCCGGCAGGGCATCTCGGCGCTCTCCGATCTGCTCGCCGAGCGCATCGACCGCCTCGCCTCCTCGCGGATCGAGCGGCAGAAGAACATCGAGCGCCTGCCGACGCTGCTGCCCGACCTCATCCCCTCATGGGGCACGGCCACCGGCCGGCATGTCATCGTCACCTCGGCCGGCATCGACCGCCGGATCCTCGCCCGTATTCCCATCGACAGCGACCCTGCCGGCAACGACCGCCTGCTCGATGCCATCACCACGGCGCAGCTGCTTGCGGCACCGCCGCACGAGGGCAATATCTCCGACATGACGCTGCCGAACGGCAACGCCGCGATGGCGACCTCGCGGCAGATCAAGTCGCTGCCCGGCTTCGTCACCGTGATCCAGGAGCGTAACGAGCCGATCTGGGGCTCGGACGCCGCGCTCTCGGTGACGCTGTCGGCCACCACCGGCTTCGTCGTCCTGATCCTCGGCTTCGCCTTCCACTGGCAGTCGACCCGCGCCCGCGAGGGCGACCTCATCAACGACGCCGTGCGCGGCCGCATCGACACCGCGCTCAACCGCGGCCGCTGCGGGCTGTGGGACTGGGACCTGTCGCGCGGCCGGATCTTCTGGTCGCAATCGATGTTCTCGATGCTCGGCCTCGACGGCCGCAACGAACTCCTCACCTTCGGCGAGGTCAACGCGCTGGTGAAGTCTGACGACATCGATTTGTTCGAGATCGCCGACCAGCTGATCTCCGAGAAGATCGACCACATCGACCAGACTTTCCGCATGCAGCACGTCGACGGCCACTGGATCTGGCTCCGCGTCCGCTGCGAAAAGACCAGCGGCGCGACCGATTCCAGCGTGCACCTGATCGGCATCGCCGTCGACATCACCGAGCAGAAGAGCCTTGCCGAGCGGACCGTCGAAGCCGACCTTCGCCTGCGCGACGCGATCGAGACCATTCCGGAAGCCTTCGTGCTGTGGGACGCCAGCGACCGCCTCGTGCTCTGCAACTCGCACTTCCAGCGCCTGCACAAGCTGCCAGACTCAGCCGTCATCCCCGGCACCTCCTACGAGACCGTGCTGGAAGTCGGCCGCATGCCGGAGGTTCGCACCCGCCACAACGAGACCGCTGCCCAGGGCCCGGGCGCGCGCACCTTCGAGGCGCAGCTCGACGACGGCAGCTGGCTGCACATCAGCGAGCGCCGCACCAAAGACGGCGGCTACGTCTCGGTCGGCACCGACATCACCCGGATCAAGGAGCACGAGCAGAAGCTGGTCGACAATGATCTGCGCCTGCGCGCCACCGTCATCGACCTCAAGCGCTCGCAGGCGGCCCTTGAGCGCCAGACCAACGAGCTCGCCGATCTCGCCGAGAAATACCAGCGCGAGAAGACCCGCGCCGAGGAAGCCAACCAGACCAAGTCGAAATTCCTCGCCAATATGAGCCACGAGCTGCGCACGCCGCTCAACGCCATCATCGGCTTCTCCGAGATCATGGGCTCGGGCATGTTCGGCGAGCTGGGCTCGGAGAAATACCAGGAATACTGCCACGACATCCTGACCAGCGGCCATTACCTGCTCGAAGTCATCAACGACATCCTCGACATGTCCAAGATCGAGGCCGGCCGCATGAAGCTCGACATGGAAGAGCTCGACCTCGCGCAGACGCTGGCGGAATCCCTGCGCGTCGTCACCGGCCGGGCGCAGGACAAGAACCTGACGCTCGATGCCGACATCGGGACATCGATCTCGGTCGTCGCCGACCGCCGTGCGACCAAGCAGATCATCGTCAACCTGCTCTCCAACGCGGTGAAGTTCACGCCCGACGGCGGCCGCATCGTGATCCGCAGCCGGCAGCTCGACGACCGGATCGTGCTGATGATCGCCGACACCGGCATCGGGATCGCGCCGCATTCCCTCGCACGGCTCGGCCGCCCGTTCGAGCAGGTCGAGAGCCAGCTCACCAAGACCTATCACGGCTCGGGACTGGGGCTCGCAATCGCCCGCTCGCTGGCGCAGCTCCACGGCGGCTCGATGCGGCTGCGTTCGAAGATCGACGTCGGCACGGTCGTGCGCGTGACCCTGCCGCGCGATGCGATCAAGGCGGCGGCCGGGATATCGGTTGCGGCTTAAAGCCTAAAGCGCGATGGAGTCGGGTTCGATCGGCGTCCGGGATCACCTCTCCCCGACGGGGAGAGGTGATCAGAGCTCTCGGTTCGCATCGATTCAACCAAGACACATTCCGCTTCAGGATTGCAGCGACGGCGCCACTTCCCGCGCAACATTGACCAGCGCCGCGATCAGCGGCGTCATGGGATCGCGTTGCGGGATCACCATGCCGATGCTGTAATTGACATCGGGGTCGGTGATCGGGATCGAGCGCACGGTATCGGACAGGCCGAGCGTCTCGGCTAGCTTGGCCGGCATCACGCTCGCCCAGCGTCCCGTCTTCACATGCGTGAACAGCACGAGCAGCGAGTTCGAGGTCAAGGTCGGCGTCGCCTCAGCGCCGACGGAGCGCAGCGCACGGTCGATGATGCGGCGGTTCTGCATGTCGGGCGTGAGCAGGCACAGCGGCACCTGCCCGACCTCCTTCCACGTCACGGACTCGCGGTCACCGAACATCGCGTCCGGCGCGGTCAGCAGACGATAGCTCTCGTTGAAGAGCGGAATGGTGCGCACCTTGCCGATCGGCTCGTTCTCGATATAGGTCAGCCCCGCATCGACCTCGAGATTTTCGAGCAGGCCCAGCACCTCCGATGACGTGGTGGACCGGATGCTGAACCGAACCTCGGGGTGCCGGGCGCGAAACGGCGTCGTCAGCTGGGCGACCATGCCGAGCACGGTCGGGATCGCGGCAATGCGGATCTCGCCGGAGAGCTTGTGCTTCAATCCGTTGATCTCGTCCCGCATGGCCCGTGCATCGCCGACGATGCGTCGCGCCCAATCCAGCGCCCGCTCGCCCTCAGGCGTAAAGCCCTGGAAGCGGGAGCCACGCTGGACCAACATCACGCCGAGGATCTCCTCGAGCTGCTTCAGACCGGTCGACATGGTCGGCTGGGTGACCCCGCAGGCCTCCGCCGCGCGTCCGAAATGCCGCTCCTTCGCCAGCGCCAGCAGCAGTTCAAGCTTGTCGATCAACCGGTCGTCCCCTCGGATTCTGTTGTGGCATACAAGCTAGCACGGCGGGCCCTTGCCAACACGGAAAAACCGGCAAGCGGAACGCAATTGATCGCATTTCCGTATCGGTCGATTGTGTTTCCGGATCGATCTGAATTCGCAATCGCAGCATGAGACAGCTTTATTGATCTTCGAACGATTCCAAATAGTTTGCGGTCAGGGGACGCTCTGGTTGAGAACAAAGAATGACAGCGGTTTACGAGCCTGCTTACGAGGCTTCTTACGAATCCTGGGACGAGACGCGCGGCGCCGAGATCATCGCCGAACATTCCAAACAGGAAGGCGCGACGCTTGTCATCCTCCACGCCCTTCAGGAGGCGTTCGGCTACGTGCCGGAGGCGGCCATTCCCATGGTGGCGCAGGCGCTGAATCTGTCGCGCGCCGAAGTGCACGGCGTATTCACCTTCTACCATGATTTCCGCCACAAGCCGGCTGGCCGCCATGTGCTGAAGCTGTGCCGCGCGGAGGCCTGCCAGGCTGCCGGCGGCGATGCGCTGGCTGCGCGGGCAGAGGCAAAGCTCGGCGTGGCGCTCGGCAACACGACGGCCGATGATCGGGTCACGCTGGAGCCGATCTACTGCCTCGGCCTGTGCGCGACCGCGCCGTCCGCGATGCTCGATGGCCGCCTGATCGGCCGGCTCGACGAGAAGCGCCTCGATGCACTCATGGCGGAGGCCCAGCGATGAGCATGCGTCTATTCGTCTCACGCGATGCGGGTGCGGTGGCCGTCGGCGCCGACGAGGTTGCGCTGGCACTGGAACAGGCTGCGGCCAAGCGCGGCGTCGCGGTCGAGATTGTCAGGACCGGCTCGCGCGGGATGTACTGGCTGGAGCCGCTGGTCGAGGTCGCGACGCCGCAGGGCCGGATCGCCTTCGGCCCTGTGACCGAGACTGACGTACCCTCCCTGCTCGACGCGCTCGCCAATAACACGCCGCATCTGCTGCGGATCAGCGCCACCGACGAGATTCCCTGGCTGAAGCGCCAGACCCGCCTCACCTTCGCCCGCTGCGGCGTGATCGATCCGCGCTCGCTCGAGGACTACCGCGCTCATGGCGGCTACAAGGGCCTGGAGCGCGCGCTCTCGCTCGGCTCGGACGCCATCCTCACCGAAGTCACCGCATCCGGCCTGCGTGGCCGTGGCGGCGCGGGCTTCCCGACCGGCATCAAGTGGAAGACGGTGGCCCAGGCCAAGGCCGACCGCAAGTTCATCGTCTGCAACGCCGACGAAGGCGACAGCGGCACCTTCGCCGACCGCATGATCATGGAAGGCGATCCCTTCCTCGTCATCGAGGGCATGACGACAGCAGGCATCACCGTCGGCGCGACCAAGGGCTACATCTATATCCGCAGTGAATATCCGCACGCGGTCGAGGCGATGAACGCCGCGATCGTCGCGGCACGGCGCGGCGGCTATCTCGGCGACAAGATCGGCGGCTCCGCTTACAGCTTCGACATGGAAGTCCGTGTCGGCGCCGGCGCTTACGTCTGCGGCGAAGAGACCTCGCTGCTGGAGAGCCTCGAAGGCCGCCGCGGCCTCGTCCGCGCCAAACCGCCGCTGCCGGCGCATCACGGCCTGTTTGGCAAGCCGACCGTCATCAATAACGTGCTGTCGTTCGCAGCGATCCCCTTCATCCTCGCCGAGGGCGCCAAGGCCTATGCGGATTTCGGCATGGGCCGCTCGCGCGGCACGATGCCGATCCAGCTTGCCGGCAACATCCGCCATGGCGGCCTGTTCGAGACCGCGTTCGGCGTGACGCTCGGCGAGCTCGTCGACGACATCGGCGGCGGCACATTCACAGGGCGCCCGGTTCGCGCGGTGCAGGTCGGCGGCCCGCTCGGTGCCTATTTCCCCCGCGCCCTGTTCGACACGCCGTTCGACTATGAGGCCTTTGCGGCACGCGACGGATTGATCGGCCATGGCGGCATCGTCGTGTTCGACGACAGCGTCGACATGCGCAGGCAGGCGCGCTTCGCCATGGAGTTCTGCGCCATCGAATCCTGCGGCAAGTGCACGCCCTGCCGGATCGGCTCGACCCGCGGCGTCGAGACCATCGAGAAGATCATCCGCGGCGAGCGCGTAAGCGAAAATCTCGCGCTCGTCGAAGACCTCTGCAACACCATGAAATTCGGCTCGCTCTGCGCACTCGGCGGCTTCACGCCCTACCCCGTGCTCAGCGCGTTGAAGCATTTCCGGGAGGATTTCGCACCCATCCCGACCACGCTTCAGGCCGCGGAATAGGAGAACGACGATGTCTCTGATCGAAGAAATCGACTACGGCACGCCACGCTCCAAATCGACCACGATGGTCACGCTGACCATCGACGGCAATGAGGTCACGGTGCCCGAGGGCACCTCGATCATGCGGGCCGCGATGGACGCCGGCCACCAGATCCCGAAGCTCTGCGCCACCGACATGGTCGACGCATTCGGCTCCTGCCGGCTCTGCGTCGTCGAGATCGAGGGCCGTGCCGGCACGCCGGCCTCCTGCACCACGCCGGTCATGAACGGCCTCGTCGTCCACACCCAGAGCGAGCGGCTGAAGAAGCTGCGCAAGGGCGTGATGGAGCTCTACATCTCCGACCATCCGCTCGACTGCCTCACCTGCGGCGCCAATGGTGATTGCGAATTGCAGGACATGGCCGGCGCCGTCGGCCTGCGCGACGTCCGCTACGGCTATGAGGGCGAGAACCACGTCTTCGCCAAATCCCACGGCGAGATCAACGCCGCCTGGATGCCGAAGGACGAGTCCAATCCCTATTTCACCTATGACCCTTCGAAGTGCATCGTCTGCTCGCGCTGCGTCCGCGCCTGCGAGGAGGTGCAAGGCACCTTCGCGCTGACCATCTCCGGCCGCGGCTTCGACAGCCGCGTCTCGCCGGGCATGAGCGAGAGTTTTCTGGGCTCCGAATGCGTCTCCTGCGGCGCCTGCGTGCAGGCCTGCCCGACCGCGACACTGACGGAAAAGTCGGTGATCGAGATCGGTCAGCCCGAGCACTCCGTCGTCACCACCTGCGCCTATTGCGGCGTCGGCTGCGCCTTCAAGGCCGAAATGCGCGGCGAGGAAGTCGTGCGCATGGTGCCGTACAAGGACGGCAAGGCCAATCGCGGCCATTCCTGCGTCAAGGGCCGTTTCGCCTGGGGCTACACCAACCACAAGGAACGCATCCTCAATCCGATGATCCGCGAGCGGATCGAGGATCCCTGGAAGGAAGTCTCCTGGGATGAGGCGTTCTCGTTTGCCGCCGCCAAGATGCGTGGCATCCAGAAGAAGTACGGCCGCGATGCCATCGGCGGCATCACCTCGTCCCGCTGCACCAACGAGGAAACCTATCTGGTGCAGAAGCTGATCCGCGGCGGCTTCGGCAACAACAATGTCGACACCTGCGCCCGCGTCTGCCACTCGCCGACCGGCTATGGCCTGTCGCAGACCTTCGGCACCTCGGCCGGCACGCAGGATTTCGACTCGGTCGAGGACACCGACGTCGCCGTGATCATCGGCGCCAATCCGGCTTCCGCTCACCCGGTGTTCGCTTCGCGCCTGAAGAAGCGCCTGCGCCAGGGTGCAAAACTGATCGTGATCGATCCACGCCGCACCGAGATGGTGGAATCGCCGCATGTGAAGGCGCTGCATCTACCGCTGATGCCCGGCACCAATGTCGCGGTCGTCACCGCGCTGGCGCATGTCATCGTCACCGAGGGCCTCGCCAATGAAGCCTTCGTGCGCGAGCGCTGCGATTGGGCCGAGTTCGAGGAATGGGCCGCCTTCGTCGCCCAGCCCAAGCACAGCCCGGAAGCGACCGCGATCCTCACCGGCGTCGATCCGAACGATCTGCGCGAAGCCGCCCGCATCTACGCCACCGGCGGCAACGGCGCAATCTATTACGGCCTCGGCGTCACCGAGCACAGCCAAGGCTCGACCACGGTCATCGCGATCGCCAACCTCGCGATGGCAACCGGCAATATCGGTCGTCCCGGCGTCGGCGTGAACCCGCTGCGCGGCCAGAACAACGTGCAGGGTTCCTGCGACATGGGCTCGTTCCCGCACGAGTTGCCAGGCTACCGCCACATCTCGGGCGATGCCGTGCGCGACCAGTTCGAGGCGCTGTGGAACGTCAAGCTCAACCCTGAGCCGGGCCTGCGCATTCCCAATATGTTCGATGCCGCGATCGAAGGCACGTTCATGGGCATCTACGTGCAGGGCGAGGACATCCTCCAGTCCGATCCCAACACCAAGCATGTGGTCGCGGCGCTGTCGTCGATGGAATGCGTCATCGTCCACGATCTCTTCCTGAACGAGACCGCGAACTACGCCCATGTCTTCCTGCCCGGCTCGAGCTTCCTCGAGAAGGACGGCACCTTCACCAACGCCGAGCGCCGCATCCAGCGTGTGCGGAAGGTCATGACGCCGAAGAACGGCATGGCCGACTGGGAGGTCACCATCGCGCTGGCCAAGGCGATGGGCTTCGAGATGAACTACAGCCATCCGTCCGAGATCATGGACGAGATCGCGGCGCTGACGCCGACCTTCACCGGCGTCTCCTACGCCAAGCTCGACGAGCTCGGCTCGGTGCAGTGGCCCTGCAACGAGAAGGCGCCCGAGGGAACGCCGGTGATGCATATCGGCGGCTTCGTCCGCGGCAAGGGCAAATTCATCGTCACCGAATATGTCGCGACCGACGAGCGCACCGGCCCCCGCTTCCCGCTGCTGCTCACCACGGGGCGCATCCTCAGCCAGTACAATGTCGGCGCGCAGACGCGGCGCACCGAGAATGTGGTCTGGCATGCCGAGGACCGGCTGGAAATCCATCCGCACGATGCCGAGCAGCGCGGCGTGCGCGACGGCGACTGGGTGCGGCTGCAGAGCCGTGCCGGCGAGACCACCCTGCGCGCGGAGATCACCGACCGCGTGTCACCGGGCGTCGTCTACACCACCTTCCACCACCCGGACACGCAGGCCAACGTGATCACGACCGAGTATTCGGACTGGGCCACCAACTGTCCCGAATACAAGGTCACGGCGGTGCAGATCTCGCCGTCGAACGGCCCGTCCGACTGGCAGAAGTCCTATGACGAGCAGGCGCGGCATTCCCGCCGCATCGTGCCGGCAGAGGCCGCGGAGTAACGGCATGCATGTGCCCGTCCAGGCCATCGACCGCGAAACCTGGCGTGACGGCGTCACGTCGGAAGGGACGCGGCTGATCCCCGAGGAGACGCCGCTGGCGCTGACCTATAATGGCGGCACCTACGCCGTGATGATGGGAACGCCGCAAAACCTAGAGGATTTTGCGATCGGCTTCAGTCTCGACGAGGGCATCATCAAATCGGTCGACGACATCAAGTCGCTCGAAATGGTCCGCCTCGACGACGGCATCGAGCTGCGGATGTGGCTGGCGCCGGAGGACGCCGCGCGCATCAGCGAACGGCGGAGGCATATCGCCGGCCCGACCGGCTGCGGCATCTGCGGCATCGACTCGATCGCCGAGGCCGTGCGCCCTGCTGCTATCGTGCCGCAAGGGACCAGCTTCACACCGCAGCAGATCATGACGGCGATGCAAACCATCGCTCCGCTGCAAGCGATCAACATGCAGACCCGAGCGGTCCATGCCGCGGCGTTCTGGTCGCCGGCGAAAGGCATTGTCGCCTTACGCGAGGACGTCGGCCGCCACAACGCGCTCGACAAGCTCGCGGGGGCGCTGGCGCGCAGCCGGACGGATGCGAGCGGCGGCATGGTCCTGCTGACGAGCCGAGTCTCGGTCGAGATGGTGCAGAAGACGGCCGCCATCGGCGCACCTGTGCTGGTCGCGGTCTCCGCCCCTACCGCGCTCGCGGTTCGCACGGCGGAGGCCGCCGGCATTACGCTGATCGCGATCGCCCGCAGCGACGGGTTTGAAGTGTTCACGCACCAGGGCCGCGTTGCGGCTCATCGTGCCCAAGGGACTGCCCAGGAGATCGTCGATGTCGTCGCCTGACCGCCTCGTCTACATGGCCAACCAGATCGGCATGTTCTTCAGGAGCCAGGGCCACGACAAGGCGGTGCCTGGTATCGCCGATCACATCAAGAAGTTCTGGGATCCCCGGATGAAGCGCGCGATCTTCGCCCATCTCGATGCGGGCGGCGTCGGCCTGGAGCCGAACGTGCGCGAGGCCCTCACCTCGCTGAAGCAGAGCCTTCCAGCAGCGCCCTGAACACGCGCCGCACCTCGCCCTGCGTCTCCTTTACCCGCGCCTCCAGCGACGAGAAGTCCGGCGCATCGCCTGCGCGCGCCATGACGCGTAACAGATCGGTGCCGGCGGTTTCCGGCTTGAAGCGGTCACTGACGCAGAGCCGCAGAATCTGCGTCAGATCATAATAGAGCCGCGCTGCGGCACGCAGGATCTCGGCCTCCGACTGCGCGAGCACGCCGAGCTTGGCGGCATTGTCCAGAACCTGAAGCGTGCTGACGTCGAGAATATCAGGCTTGTGATGGGCGTGCACGAGTTGGAGATATTGCGCGATGAAGTCGATGTCGATCATGCCGCCGGCGGCATATTTGAGATCCCAATGGTCGGTCTCGCCTTTCTCCTGCGCGATCGCGCGCCGCATGTCGGCGACGTCATTGGCGACGACGGCCCGGTCGCGGCGGCGGGTCAGGACGTCACGGATGACGCGCTCGATCCGCTCGCAAAACTCAGATGATGCCGACACGACGCGCGCGCGCGTCAGCGCCATGTGCTCCCAGGTCCAGGCCTCGTTGGCCTGGTAGTCGGCGAACGAGGCCAGGCTCGACGCCACGGGGCCGGCGCGGCCCGACGGCCGCAGCCGCATGTCGATCTCGTAGAGCACGCCGTAATTGGTCCGCGTCGTGAAGGCACTGATCAGGCGCTGGGTGAAGCGGGCAAAATAATGCGCGCCCTGGAGCGATTTCGCTCCATCGGAGTCCGGGTTCTCGCTGTCGAAATCGTAGAGCAGGATCAGGTCGAGATCGGATGACGCCGTCATCTCGCGGCTGCCGAGCCGGCCCATCGCGATGATCGCGGTCTCCTGCCCCTTGATCCGGCCGTGCTGGGCGGCAAAGCGATCGGCGACAAGGCCGTGCACGGTGTGAACAACGCCTTCAGCGACGTCGGCAAAGGCTGTGCTGGCCTGCTGCGCCGAGACGGTGCCCGACAGGATGCGTGTGCCGATCAGGAACAGGCTCTCCTGCCCGAACAGGCGCAGGCGATCCAAAAACTCCTCGTATGAGGCGGCGTCCTGGACGGTGGCTGCGAGCCGCACCGACAATTCCTGCCGGTCGGGCATCGCGCCGAAGAAGCGCGGATCGATCAGCCCGTCCATCAGTTGCGGCTGCCGCGCCAGCATCTCGCCGAGCCGGGGTGCTGCGCCCAGCACCAGCGCCACCAGCGCGACGAGATCGCGGTTCTGGCCGAGCAGCGTGATCAGCCGGCCGCCGCGCTGGAGCGCTCCGAGGAAATGATCGAATGCGACGACGGCGCGGTCCGGCTCTTCGGCATGCGCGAGACCGTCGATCAGGGCCGGCACGAACTCGATGAAGGCGCTTCGCGTCGTCTCATTGCGGAACACACGATAGTCGCCGGTGATCCAGTCACGCACCGTCTGCGCCACGGCCGCGGGTTTCTTGAAGCCGAGCGTCGTCAGATGCTGGAGCAAGCGCGGATCGTCGGGACCCGCGCCGTAGTCGAGCGTCGGCAGACTTGCCGTGCCGGTCGGATCGTCGCCCTCGAACAGTTTTTCGTAGTGCCCCTGGACGATCCCGAGTTGCCGCAGCAGGTCGCGCGCGAACGCCTCTCGATCGGGGTAGCCGAAGAAGCGCGCAAATCGCTCGACCGTCTCCTTGTCGTCGGGCAACGCATGCGTTTGCTCGTCCGCGATCATCTGGAGGCGGTGCTCGACCCGGCGCAGGAATTCATACGCTGTGGTCAGCTCGTCGCGGGCGACGGAGGTGATCCAGTTGCTGGAAGCGAGAATGTCGAGTGCGGCCAGCGTCGGCCGCACCCGCAATTCCGGATGGCGGCCGCCGGCAATCAGCTGCTGAGTCTGCGCGAAAAACTCGATCTCGCGGA
Organism: Bradyrhizobium sp. GW821-FHT13H05; assembly: GCF_058804065.1. Taxonomy (NCBI): domain Bacteria; kingdom Pseudomonadati; phylum Pseudomonadota; class Alphaproteobacteria; order Hyphomicrobiales; family Nitrobacteraceae; genus Bradyrhizobium; species Bradyrhizobium sp. GW821-FHT13H05. The sequence goes on from NZ_JBXAPO010000002.1 coordinate 15,603, forward strand.
TGCCGCCACGACCGACCTTGACGTTGTGACCTTCGACCGCGACCTCGCTCTGGCCGCGATAGGTCTGCATCTGCCGCTTCATGTCGTGGACGTCGGCGAGCGCGGCGAAGTCGAGATGCTTGCGCCAGACGAACGGCGCGATTTCGGCCAGCAGCGCTTCGCCTGCCTTGGGATCGCCGGCGCAGGCGCGCGCCTTGATCATCGCGGCGCGCTCCCACGTGCGCCCTTCCCGCTCGTAATAATGCAGTGCGGCGTCGCGCGAGATCGCAACCTGCGTCGAGGACGGATCGGGGCGCAGCCGCAGGTCGACGCGGAAGACATAGCCGTCATAGGTGCGCTGCTGGAGGATGCGCGCCATCCCCTGCGTCACGCGGACGAAGAACGGTTGCGGCTCGATGTCGGGCGCGAGCGTCGTGGCATGGGGATCGAAGAAGACGATGAGGTCGATGTCGCTGGAAAAGTTCAGCTCGCCCGCACCCATCTTGCCCATGGCGAGCACGATAAGGCCGCAGCCCTCTTCCGGTGCCTCAGGATTGGGCGGCAGGATCTTTCCACGTGCGGCTTCCTGCCGCAGCAGGTACTGGAGCGCCGCCTGCACCGAGGAGACCGCGATGTCGGTCAGCGCCGCCGTCACCCGCATGACAGGCCAGACCCCGCCGATGTCGCACAGCGCGGTCAGCAGCGCTGCCTCCGCCTTCATGCGGCGAAGCAGCCGCATCACCTCGGCCTCGTCGCCTGCCGCGAGCACGGCGTCCCGCGCCTCGGCGATCAGCGCCGCGAGATGCAGATCCGGATCGCATTCGAGCAGCCGGATCAGGCGCAGCGGATCGGCGCGCACCAGATCGAACAGATAGGGCGAGAATTCCGCGATTCCGGCCAGGATATTCCGGGCGAAGGGATGAACCAGCAACGTTCCAACACGGGCCGCTTGTGCCGGCTCGAGCCCGGCCAGCCAATTGTCAAAACGTCGTTCATCGATGGTGGAAGCGGCAATATGGGGAGCCTCCGCGAAGCGTGCGGCCAGGCTCTCACCATGCTTGTCCGCGTTTCCCGGCGCGGAGTGGTTCATGCCACCTTCTGTGGCACATCCGGTATTGGCGGAGCAACCCTGTCGCCAGCGCCCGCACGCGCCGGCAGCACCAGCGTGGCGACGAGGCCCGGATGGGCATCGCCCAGCCGCAATTCGCCGCCATGCAGCGTCGCAACCGCGGCAGCAAGGCTGAGGCCGAGACCGGAGCCCGGCAGCGTGCGGCTGGCCTCTAACCGCACGAATCGCTCGACGGCATGCTTGCGGTCCCCTTCGGGGATACCGGGGCCGCGATCAGTGACGCTGAGCAGCACCTGGTCGCCCTCGCGCTTCGCCTCGATCGTGATCTGCCTGGAGTCCATGCTGACCACGGTTCCACCTGTTAGCGCAGCCGGCTTGCCGTACTTGATGGCGTTCTCGACCAGATTGGCGAGCGCCTGGCTGATCAATTCGCGGTTGGCATGAACCGGCGTCGGATCGGCCTTGAGCTTCAAGGTCATGCCGTCGTCTTCGGCCAGCGGCTCGTAGAGCTCGTGGATGCCGCCCGCAACATCGGCCGCGTCAAAATCGTCCATGTTGCCGCGCGCCTGTCCGGACTCGGCGCGCGCGATCATCAGAAGCGCGTTGAAGGTGCGGATCAGCCCGTCGGATTCCTCGATGGTTCGCTCCAGCGCGGCGCGGTAATCGGCCTCGCCGCCCGATTTCGCCAGCGCCTCCTCGGCGCGGTTGCGCAAGCGCGTCAGCGGCGTCTTGAGGTCGTGGGCGATGTTGTCGGAGACTTCCTTCAGCCCCGCCATCAGCGCCTCGATCCGCTCCAGCATGGCGTTGAGGTTTTCCGCAAGACGATCGAGCTCGTCGCCGCTGCGCCCCACCGGCAGGCGCCCGCTGAGATCGCCGGTCATGATGCGTTGCGCGGTGCCGGTCATGGCATCGATGCGCGTCAGCACCCGGCGCGCGACGAAGATGCCGCCGCCGAGGCCCAGCACGACCACGATCAGAACCGACCATTGCGCTGCCTTGGCGACGATGCCGAAGAGGCGCCGCCGCTCGGCGAGGTCGCGGCCGATCAGGAGGCGGAAGCCGTTTTCCAATTCGGTGACGCGCACCAGCGCGCGATGGTCGCGGTCATCCGCGTCCTCGATCCGGCGATAGGCGGTCTCCGTCCAGCCAAACGTCGCCATCACGCCCGGCGCCAGCGAGCCGACATTGCCGGCGATCGCCTGCCCGGTCGGCGTGGTCACGAGGTAGAGGTTGGCGCCCGGCCGCAGCGCGCGGTATTCGATCGCGCGCACCAGGCGGACCAGGCCACCGCGCCCGTAGATCTCATTGATCTCCGAGGTCTCGGCATTCACCGTCTGCGTGATCTCTTCGGTGATCAGCCGCCGCGTATTCCAGGCGAAATAGCCCAGCAGCGAGGCCGCGAAGATCGCAAACAGGAACAGGTAGACCAGCGTCAGCCGGAATGCCGTCGTGCGGATGAGTTTACCGAATGCCGTCACGGATCATGTACCCGGCGCCGCGGATCGTGTGCAGCAGCGGCCGCTCGAAGCCCTTGTCGATCTTGGAGCGCAGCCGCGAAATGTGCACGTCGATCACGTTGGTCTGCGGATCGAAATGATAGTCCCAGACGTTCTCCAGCAGCATGGTGCGCGTCACCACCTGGCCGGCATGCTTCATCAAATATTCGAGCAGGCGGAATTCGCGCGGCTGGAGCGTCAGCTCGTCCTTGCCGCGGGCGACGCGATGGGACAGCCGGTCGAGCTCGAGATCGCCGACACGATAGAGCGTGTCCTCGGCAGGCCCGCCGCGGCGGCGTGACAGCACCTCGACCCGGGCGAGCAGCTCGGCGAAGGAATAGGGCTTTGGCAGATAGTCGTCGCCGCCGGCGCGCAGGCCCTTGATTCGGTCGTCGACCTGGCCGAGCGCCGAAAGAATCAGGACTGGCGCGGTGTTGCCCTTCTCGCGTAGCGCGCCGATCAACGACAGGCCGTCACGCTTGGGCAACATCCGGTCGACCACCAGCACGTCGTAATCGCCGCTCTCGGCCATGGCGAGGCCTTCCTCGCCGTCGGCGGCGTGGTCGGCAACGTGTCCGACTTCGCGAAATGCCTTCACGAGGTAGTCGGCGGATTCGCGGTCGTCTTCAATGATGAGGAGGCGCATCGTGCGTTCGGCGGCGGTCAAGGAGGTCAACCTTCTCTAAACATGGCGCGAGCGGCAATCGCATGCAAGCCGAGCGGAAGAGTCTCGGAGCGAGAAAAAGGGCGGGCGGTGAAGCTGGGGGGACCTCACCGCCCTAGGCCTTCCGACGGAGGGGGGCGTAATTCCACCGGAAGGTAGACTGGGGAAGCGAAATTTACGCTGCTCCCCCGAAGGGCGTCGGCGGCGGGGGCGACTGATGCCGGCGACACCCCTCATCTCTTGTCGTCTCCTGGGCTCCTGACCCCTCAGCCCTTGGCGAGGGGGATCGCGACGAAGCGCGACTGGCCGCCGCTCTTCACGCGCATCAGGACGCTGTTCTTGTTGTCGGTCCGCGCCGTGTTGATGGCGTCGCGGACGTCGCCGGCGGAGGCCACGCTCTTGCCGCCGACTTCGAGAATCACATCGCCTTCCTTGAAGCCGCGTTCAGCCGCAGCGCTCTTCGGATCGACTTCAGTGACAACAACACCTTCCTTGCCGGCGCCGGCGACGGAATTGGCGGGCGCAACGGTCATGCCGAGCTTCGGCACGTCGGTGCCCTTGCTCGCACCCTTGTCGCTGTCCTTGTCGATGTCGGCCTTGGCCTCGACCGTGTTCGGCAGCTGGCCGAGGGTGAGGTTCACGACCTTGTCCTGCCCCTTGTGCAGCACGTTGAGCTTCACGGTCGCGCCGGGCGCCAGGCCGCCGATGGTGCGGGCGAGCTCACGGGCGTCCTTGACGGATTCGCCGTTGACCGAGGTGATCACATCACCGGACTCGATGCCGGCCTTGGCCGCCGGACCATTCGCCTGCGGCTCCGCAACCAGCGCGCCTTCGGCCTTCTTCATGCCGAGGCTGTCGGCGATGTCTGATGTCACCGGCTGAATCTGCACGCCGATCCAGCCGCGGCTGACCGAGCCCTTGTCCTTGAGCTGCGCCACCACGCTCTTCACGGTGCTGGCGGGAATCGAGAACGCGATGCCGACGCTGCCGCCGGAGGGCGAGTAGATCGCGGTGTTGACGCCCATCACTTCGCCATTGGTGTCGAACGCCGGACCGCCGGAATTGCCCTTGTTCACGGGCGCGTCGATCTGGATGAAATCGTCATAGGGACCATTGCCGATGTCGCGGCCGCTGGCCGAGACGATGCCGGCGGTCACGGTGCCGCCGAGGCCGAACGGATTGCCGACCGCGAGCACCCAGTCGCCGATCCGCGGCTTGCCGTCGGCAAGCTTGGCGAACGGGAAGTTCGAGCTGCCCTCGACCTTGATCAAGGCCAGGTCGGTGCGCTGGTCGGTGCCGATCACCTTGGCGGTATAAGTCTTGCCGTCGTCGGTGGTGACCTCGACCTTGTCGGCACCGTCGACCACGTGGTTGTTGGTCACGGCAAAACCGTCGGCCGAGATGAAGAAGCCGGAGCCCTGGCCCTGCACGACGCGGCCGCGACCGCCACCCTTCAGGCCCGGCATACCATCCGGACCGCCGAAGCGGCGGAAGAAGCGCTCCATCGGCGAGCCCGGCTGGAACGGCGAGGAGGAATCATCGCCGTCATCGTTGCTCGCGGTCTTTTCCTTGATGTTGACCTTCACCGAGATCACCGAGGGCTTCACACGCTCGACGATGTCGGCGAAGCCGATCGGACGCTCGACCTTCCGGACCTCGTTGTTGACCTGCGCATGCGCCGGACTGGAGAATAGATCGGCAGGCGAGGTCGACGGGCTGAAGCCGTGGACGGCGATCCCAAGGCCAGCGACGACCGAAGCCATCAGCGCGATCCTGCGGGCCGAGAAAACCGACCGGCGGGGCTGCCGGTAGGACGGAAGGTTCGAGAGGTCGATACGGTCGGTCATACAGGGATCTCCAGGGCCTTGAATTCCTTTTGGTGCCTGACAGCAGCACCTTGCGGACCTGAAGATGGGGGCTCCCGCCTTACCGCGCGCTGGCGGCGGGGTTAAACTTTTGTAATAAAGGACCGAACCGATGCGGCGGTTTATCGCAGGCGGAAAGTCATGGTCTTACAGGAACTTATTCGGGTTCCCGTGATGCGCGCGGGAGGCAGCTTTGCGGCGCTTCAGCTCGCCCTGACGCTGGCGATGAACTCATCGACTTCGCGCTTCAGGGTCTCGCTCTGCTGCGACAGGTCGACGGCGGAATCCCGCGCCTCGGCCGCCATCCGTCCGGTCTCCGCCGAGGTCGAGGTGATCTGGATAATGTGATTGGAGACGTCGAGCGTTCCGTGTGCGGCGTCCTGCGCACTGCGGGTGATGTCCTGCGTGGCGTTGCGCTGCTGGGCCGTGTCGACCTCGATGCCGGACATAATCGACGAGATTTCCGACAGCGTCTTGGAGATGCCGTCGATCGCGCCGCGCGTCTCCGCGGTGATGCCCTGGATGCTGGCGACGTGCGAGGTGATCTCTTCCGTCGCCTTGCTGGTCTGGTGCGCGAGGCTCTTCACCTCGGAGGCGACCACGGCAAAGCCCTTGCCGGCTTCGCCAGCCCGCGCCGCCTCGATGGTGGCGTTGAGCGCGAGCAGATTGGTCTGCGATGCGATCGCCTGCACGAGCTGCACGACCTCGCCGATCTTGTCGGCGGCGTCCGACAGCGTGTGGATGGTGTCGCGGCTCTTCTCGGCTTGCGCAGCGGCGCCCTCGGCGCGCTGGGTCGCATCGGTGACGCGACGGCTGATGGTACCGATCGAATTCGTCATCGCCTCGGCGGAGCCCGCGACCGTCTGCACGCTCGCGCTGGCCTGGCTCGCACCGCTTGCGACCGCGTTGGCCTTGGTGCTGGTATCGTTGGCGGTCCGTGACAGCGTTTCGGCGTTGCTTTTCAGATGCACAGCCGACGACGCCACGTTGTCGACGACGCTGGCGACGAGATCGTTGAAACGCCTGATCCGCGCGTCGAGGAATTTCGACCGCTCGGCCTGATGCTGCGCTTCATGGAGCTGCTGCTCGGTGAGACGGCGCCGCTCGATCCCATTGGTCTTGAAGACCTCCAGTGCCCCTGCGAGCAGGCCGATCTCGTTGGTGCCGCCGAGCCCCGGAACGGATGTCTCGAACTTCTGGTCGGCGACCTCGCGCATGGCATGCACGATCGCCGCGAGCGGGTTGAGAATCCCATTGCGCACGGCGAACCAGGTGGTGAGGCAGATCGCGACAGCGACGACAGCGATCACGCCGCACGCGATGAGGAAATAGGAGAACGCCGTCTGCGCCTGCTGGTAGATCAGCATCGCGTGGTCGCGCGCGGGGCCGCTGAGCGCAGCGAAGTCCGACGAGAGGCTGGTGATCTCGTTGTTGAGATAGAGCACCGCGACAAACCCGGTGCCGCCGCCGATGCCCAGCAGGAACAATAATGCAGCGACGACGGCGCCAACCAGGAAGCGGATCGTCAGATTGCTGTTCGTGAACATCGCTGAGGACTCAAAAGTCTGGAATCGAATCTTGCGCCAAGCTTCCAGACAAAGGTCAACAGAGCATGAAACACGCCGTGGCAGCGGCCTAAGTATCATTACTCAGGTCAGGGCAACTTTGGTTCTTCCGACATCAAGGCTGCGACACACGCCTCTTCCTCGGGCGTGAGCGGCGGAGCCGGTACGTCTGCACCGCTTCGCGCGCGCCGGCGGATTTGCAGCCACAGCGCCAGGCCGCCGCCAATCAGCAGCAGCGGCGCAAGCAGCCACAACGCCATGGTCTGCCGCTCGAAGCGCGGCTTGAGCAGCACGAACTCGCCGTAGCGGGCGACCAGGAAATCGAGCACCTGTGAGTTGCTGTCGCCGGCCGCAATGCGCTCACGCACCAGTAGCCGCAAATCGCGCGCCAGCGGCGCATCGGAATCGTCGATCGACTGGTTCTGGCAGACCATGCAGCGCAGCTCGCGCGACAGGTCGCGCGCACGCGACTCCTTCGCGGGATCCGACATGATCTCGTCGGGCTGCACCGCGTGCACCGCCGGCAAAGCCAGCAGCATCAGCGCGACGATCATGGCGATCATCCGACGCATCGGCTCACTCCGCCGGCTGGAGACGTTGCTTGGCCCGTGCCGGTTTTGGCGCGCCGACTCGCAGGCGCCGGTCGGACAGCGACAGCATGCCGCCGAATGCCATCAGAACAGGTCCCCACCAGATCAGCAGCACCAGCGGCTTGTGATAGATGCGCACGGCGATGGCACCCTCGGCGTTGGCGTCGCCGAGCGAGACGTAGAGCTGGCTTGCGCCGCGCGTCAGCAGCGCGGCCTCGGTGGTAGAAGAACCGCGCGTGGTGAAGCTGCGCTTGGACGGCGTCATGACGCTGAGCGTCTCGCCGTCGCGGCTGACGTTGAACTCGGCGATCATCTCGCGGAAGTTCGGGCCCTGGCGCGAAAACAGCCCGTCGAGCTTGAGATCGTAGCCGGCGACATGGGCGACGTCGTTCTGCTTCATGGTCGCGATATATTCGCTGTTCCAGGTGGTCTCGCAGACGATGCCGATCAGCGCGACGCCGAGGCCGGCATGGGCGAACGCGGTTCCCCAAGCCGAGCGCGGCAGGCCGCGGGCGCGGTGCAGCACGGTAGCGAACGGCAGCCGCACGACGCCGGTGCGCTCGACGATGTCGGTCACCGCGCCGGCTATGACGAAGATGCCGAGCCCGATTGCAAGCGGCGCCAGCGTGCTGCCGCCACTCACCCAGCCCCAGACGATCGCGACGGCGACGAGGCCCGCAACACCGGCCGCGAGCAGGCGCTGGGTCACGCCGAGCAGATCGCCGCGCTTCCATGCCAGCATCGGCCCGAATGGCACCGCCAGCAGCAGCAGCGTGAACAGCGGCACGAAGGTGAGATTGTAGAAGGGCGCGCCAACCGACATCTTGAAATCGGCCAGCACTTCCATCGCCAGCGGATAGAGCGTGCCGAACAGCACGACCGCGCAGGCGACCGTCAGCAGCAAATTGTTCAGCACCAGCGCGCCCTCGCGCGAGATCGGCGCGAACAGGCCGCCCTGCTTCAACGATGTCGCGCGGCCCGCGAACAGCGACAGGCTGCCGCCGATGAACAGGCAGAGGATCAGGAGAATGAACACGCCGCGGGTCGGATCGGTGGCGAAGGCGTGCACGGAGGTAATGACGCCCGAGCGCACCAGGAAGGTGCCGAGCAGCGACAGCGAGAAGGTCAGGATCGACAGCAGGATGGTCCAGACCTTCAGCGCATTGCGCTTTTCCATCACCAGCGCCGAGTGCAGCAGCGCGGTGCCGGCGAGCCACGGCATCAGCGAGGCGTTCTCGACCGGATCCCAGAACCACCAGCCGCCCCAGCCGAGCTCGTAATAGGCCCAGTAGGAGCCCATCGCGATGCCGAGGGTCAGGAAGATCCAGGCGACCAGTGTCCACGGCCGGACCCAGCGCGCCCAGGCGGCGTCGATCCGTCCCTCCAGCAGCGCTGCGATGGCAAAGGAAAACGAGATCGAGAAGCCGACATAGCCGAGATAGAGCATTGGCGGATGCACGGCGAGGCCGATGTCCTGAAGCACCGGGTTGAGATCACGTCCCTCGATCGGCGGATTGACGATGCGCAGGAACGGATTCGAGGTCATCAGGATGAAGAGATAGAAGGCGCTGGCGATCCAGGCCTGCACGGCCAGCACATGCGCGCGCAGCGACAGCGGCAGATTGTTGCCGAACGCTGCGACCAATCCGCCGAACAACGCGAGGATCGACACCCACAACAGCATCGAGCCTTCATGGTTTCCCCACACGCCGGTGATCTTGTAGAGCAGCGGCTTCATCGAGTGGGAGTTCTCGTAGACATTCGCGACGGAGAAATCCGAGTTCACGTGCAACGTCACGAGCGCGATAAAGGACGCCCCGACGAACAGCAGCTGGGCCAGCGCGGTCGAGCGCGCGACATTCATCAGCGCGTCATCGCGCAAGCGTGCGCCGATCAGCGGCACGATGGACTGGATCAGCGCAAGGCCGAGCGCCAGCACCAGCGCGTAATGTCCTGCTTCAGCGATCACCGCACGGCTCCCTGCGAGTTGCCCTGCGCCGTCGTTGCCGCAGGCTTGGCCCCACCGGAAGCCTGGGCACCGTAATCGTCCTTCCAGTGTCCCTGCTTCTTCAGCGCGTCGGCGACGTCCTTGGGCATGTAGGTCTCGTCATGCTTGGCGAGCACGGTGTCGGCCTTGAACACGCCGTAGGCGTCGAGCGCGCCTTCGGCGACGACGCCCTGCCCTTCGCGGAACAGGTCGGGCAGGATGCCCTTGTAGGCAACGGGAAGCTTTGCGCCGCCGTCAGCGACTTCGAAGGTCACGGCAAGATTGTCACCGCGCTGGAGCGAGCCGGGTTGCACCAGGCCGCCGAGACGAAACCGCTTGCCGGGCTCGACGTGCTTCTCGGCAACCATGGTCGGGGTCGAGAAGAACACAATGGAGTCGCGCAATGCGTTGAGCACCAGCGCGGCCGCGAGCGCGAGCACGGCGAGCGAGCCGCCGATGATGGTCATACGTCTCTGCTTGCGCGTCATGGCGTATCCATTCCCTGCTCGCCCCGCCCTGAAATCATCATCCGTCGAGCCCGAGCGTCTTGAGGCCTTCGTTGAGTTGGCGCAGCCGCGCGGCATCATTGGCAACGGCTTGACGGGCATCGGTCGAAGCACCGACCGCCTTGTCACGATCACCCATCACGAGATAGGCGCGCACAAGGCGCAGCCAGCCCTCGACGTCGTCGCCGTTCTGCTTGAGACGCGTGGCGAGGCGCTCGACCATGCCACGCACCATCGCGCTGCGATCGCCTTCGTTCATGTCCTTGGACGCAGCGATGGTCTCGTCAGACAGCGCCGGCATGGTCACGCTGCCGCCGCCGACCCGCGCCAATGAGGATTGCACCAGAGACCGCCACGGTGCATCGGCCGGCGCTTTTGCGAGCAGCGCACGCCAGATATTGGCGGCATCGTCCTTGCGGCCATCCTGCTCCGCGGCAAGCCCGAGGAAATAGTTCGCTTTGGGATCATTGGCGTCGATCGCGTGCGCACGCTCGAATTCGCTCTTCGCCTCGGCGGTCACCACGCCGCTGGCGGCGGCGGCGATCGCTTCGCCGAGATCGGACCTGCGCTCTGCGCTCTCGCCATTGTAGGTGATCGAATTGCGATAGGCCCGAACCGCATCGTCGAAGCGGCCGAGACGCTCCAGCACCGGCGCGAGCACGTTCCAGCCGCGTCCGTCAGTCGGATTTTTTTCCAGATGTTGCTCGACCTGCACGACCAGGTTCTCGAGCGACTGCGCCATACCGGAGCCGGTCCCGCGCTCCCGCTGCGCCAAGGGAAAATCGCGTAGCAAGGGCGAGCCGAGCGGCATGTAGATGCCAATCGCAACCAGCGGCAGGCCGACGAGCGCGAGCACGGCGGCGGCACGGCGCCATTTGAGGCTGGATTTCGGCTCGGAGACAGGCTCGCTGCCGGCCGCAGCAAGCAGCCGGCGGCTGATCTCGACGCGCGCGGCTTCGGCTTCGGGTGCGGCGATCAGCCCTGCGGCGAGATCACGCTCGACCTCGGCGAGCTGGTCCTTGTAGACCGCGACCTCGCTGCCCTGATTTTGCGCGCGTTCGCCGCGGCCGAGCGGCCAGAGCACGGCGAAAATCGCCGCGACCGTCATCAGCGCGAACACGAACCATAGCGTCATCAGGCAAGCTTCCGGCAGCGCGCGAGCCGCGCCCACAGGTGGCTTTACACCACGGCCGGACGATGCGGCAATTGACAATTGTCAATTTGGCGCGAGCGCGCACAGTCCCGAAACGGTGAAAATCCAACGGGTTAGGCGATCTCGAAGTCCACGCTCCGAGCGGCATCCTCGCCGTGACCGTTGAAGGCCTTCAGGAAGTATGTTCCCGGCTTGATGGCCTCCGGCAATCTGATGCGAACTGCCCCGACCGGAACCGGAGAAGCGACCCTGGTGGTTGTCTCGGGCAGCTGCCGACCGCTTGCCTTCTCGACCAGCACCACCTGCGCGCCGACCATCAGCCTTTGATATTTGGCAACAATGACGCGGTTCTCAATTTCGACGGAGCTGATAACGGGTTTCATGCGCCCACAGATAGAAATTCCAAAAGATTGCACGGTGACCGTAGGGCTCGGCACCGGCAGCGTCAACCTCAAATTGTGATCACAAAAATATGCGCCTGAATCAGCTTGCGCGCGACGATTTGCGCTCGCCTGTGAGCGCGTTCTCCGCAGCGCGGCTCATCAGCGAGGCATAATCATCGCCGAACAGCACCTGGCAGAAGCGAATCGCGGCCTGCACCTGCTGCTGCCTGTAGGTGCGGACCTTGTGATCGGCGGAGCGCAGCGCCTGCACCAGCTGCTCGGTCGAGCGTTCGACATATTGCTGCAGGTCGGAATAGGTGCGCAGCGTCACCTCGTTGATCGCAAGCTCGCTCGCATAGTTGCGGCAGGTCGCGACGAAATCGATCAGCGCCGCGGTTTCCTCGACCTCGGTGCTGTCGATGCGCGCGCCCGGTGGAATGTCCTTCTCCGGGCGCTGGCGCAGGATGCGACGAACGCGGCCGGGAACGCTGTCGATCTCCGATTGCAACGCGTTGGAGATGTCGGCGCGGATCGAGGTCAGCTGCTTGCCCCAGGCGGAATCGTTGCGCAGGTCGAGCTCGGTGCGCAGGCCGCGCACGCCGTCATGCAGCGCCTTGAGATTGTCCGCGACGGTGTCGAAATGGCCGCGCTTGATGTCCATGCGCAGGATCGCGGCCACGCAGGACAGATCGTGCAGAGCGATCGTGACGGCGACACCATAGGGCGTCGCCGCGACGCGGATCTCGTCATCGGAGGCTGCGATCTTGATGGCGAGGCGAATGATCTGCCACGGCGCGGTCATCCGCTGCACCACGACCGACAGGGCGAAGGGCAGCATCTGCGGCGTCTGGAGAACGGGAATGTTGAGCGCTGAGGTCACCGAGGCGATCTGTGAATCGCCGAAGGTGCGCAGGAAGCGCGGCAGCTTCTCGTTCAGCGTGGCGATGGCTTCCCGGACCTGGAGCACCGCCCCGACCGAATAGAGGTCCTCGATCACGGTGGGCGGGCCGACACGGGCGAGCGCGCGCGACTTGTCGCCGCCGCCCGGCCCCGTCAACGCGAAGATCGCGTCCGCGGCCACCGCCTGGAGTTTCTGGGCGAGAGCCTCGACCTGCCCCGCACCGTCCACGGTCGGCATGCGCGCCAGCGCCGCATCGAATTCGTTCAGCTTGTCCGGGGCACCGTCACGGCCGAGCCATTGCCAGATCGGCTGGAGCGAGGAGCGGCGGATCTGGCCGACCCGGATCGGCACGCCCGCCTCGACCAGGAAAGGTTCCAGCGCCTGGAACAGCAGCCGCGACAGATCGTCCGTACGTGGCGGCAGGGCTTCGTCGGCTTCGCTCTTGCGCACGATCTTGCGCAGCTGCTCGAGCACGAGGGTTGCCACAGCCGTGTCCTGGCCACGTTCAAGCGCGCGCTCGAACTCCCGCATCAGCAGCGCCTGCGACTGCGGCGGGAGCTGCGCGAGATATTCCCTCAGCCGCTCGATCGATGTCTGGCTCATGCGCCCGGGTAATGCACGGTAAAGTGGCGGACGTAGGATGCGTCCGGGCGCGATCATAGGAGGCGGCGCCTTAAGAAGCCGTTGAGGACGTTGGCTCGAATGCCTCCGTTTTGCTCCGGATCGACGCCCGGAAGACCAAATAAGCCCTTGGGAACAGAGGATTATATTCCGGGAAGCACCAGCTCGGCCCGCAAGCCCCCGATCGGCGCGCCACCGAGCGAGAGGTTGCCGCCATAGAGTGCGGCCAGGTCGGTGACGATCGACAGCCCCAACCCCGAGCCCGGCTTGGACTCGTCGAGCCGCTGGCCTCGCCGGGCAACCTGGGCACGCTCCGCCTCGGACAGGCCGCGGCCGTCGTCGTCCACGATGATCCGCAGCCGCGGGCCGGCGCCCGCCTGGTGCGGCGGCTCCGCCAGAACCTCGATGAAGACGCGGGAGGCCGCCCATTTGCAGGCATTGTCGACGAGATTGCCGACCATCTCCTCCAGGTCCTGCCGCTCGCCGCGGAACTTCGCCGACGGGTCGGCCTTGGCCTCGACCATGATGCCGCGGTCGCGGTGGATCTTCTCCATGGTCCGCCGCAGCGCCTCGATGGCGGGCGCGACCTCCGTGACGGTCGCGACGACCGAGACGCGGGCCGCGATGCGCGCGCGCTCAAGATGATGGGCGACCTGGTCGCGCATCACGTCCGCCTGCTCCATCACCTTCTCCGCGAACGGATCGGCCGCATGTGCGCTGGCCTCATTGACGATCACCGAGAGCGGCGTCTTGATCGCATGGGCGAGATTGCCGACATGGGTACGGGCGCGCTCGACGATCTCGCGATTGGCATCGATCAGCGCGTTGGTCTCGCGCGCCAGCGGCGCGATCTCGACCGGGAATTCGCCTTCGAGCCGCTCCGCCCGCCCCGATCGGATGTCGGCGATGGATTCCGAAATGCGCTTGAGCGGCGCAAGGCCGAAGCGGACCTGGAACACCGTGGTCAGCAGCAGCACGATGCCGAGCGCTGTGAAGGTGCCGCCGAGATAGTAATCGAAGCTGCGCGTCTCATCGAAGATCTCGGTGTCGTCGCCGGCGACGCTGACGAGAAATTTGCCGTCGGCGCCGAGATCGACCGGCCGCTCCACCATGCGCAGGTTCTGGCCCTCGGGCCCGTCGACATAGGCGAGCCGAATACCGGCGGCGGTGAGCTCGGCACCCTGCTCCTCCAGCTTCGGCAGCTTCTTGTCCCAGAGCGAGCGCGAGGAGCGCACCTCCGGTTTCTCGGTGTCGGTGCGCGTGATCTGCCAATACCAGCCGGACAGCGGCAGCTCGAACAGGGGCTCGCCGAGCGACTGGAACTGGCGGTCCGGCGGCTCGTCGGGGGTCGCGACCTCCGCAATCAGCGTACGCAGATAGAGATTGAGCCGGCGGTCGAAGGCGCGCTCGGTCGCGTTCTTGTAGACCGACGACAGCACGACGCCGGTGATGGCCAGGATCACCACGAGCCACGCCGTCGCCGACAGGAACAGGCGGTTGGCAAGCGAGCTGGCGGGCATCGGAATGATCCCGGAGGCGCGGGGTGGCATGGCGTCGGACGTCATGACGGGACCAAGGCCCCTGTTCGGCCGCCCGTCAAGCCCGGACGGCTCAAGCGCCCGGCGCGGGCGGCGGGGTCAGGAGGTAGCCGAGACCACGGACGGTCTGGATGATGTCGACGTCGAGCTTCTTGCGGATGCGGCCGACGAAGACCTCAATCGTATTGGAGTCGCGGTCGAAATCCTGGTCGTAGAGATGCTCGACCAGCTCGGTGCGGGACACGACGCGCCCGGAATGGTGCATCAAATAGGCCAGAAGCCGGTATTCGTGCGAGGTCATCTTGACCGGATTGCCTGATACGCTGACGCGGCCGGTCCTGGTGTCGAGCGTGACGGGGCCGCAAGAGAGCTCGCTCTGGGCGTGGCCGGTGGAGCGGCGCAGAAGGGCCCGAATGCGCGCCAGCACCTCCTCCAGATGGAACGGCTTAGCAACATAGTCGTCGGCGCCGGCATCGAAGCCCTGGACCTTGTCGCTCCAGCGGTCACGCGCGGTCAGGATCAGGACCGGCATGGTGCGGCCGTTGCGGCGCCAGGCCTCCAGCACCGAGATGCCGTCCTTCTTCGGCAGGCCGATGTCGAGCACGACGGCATCGTAGGGCTCGTTGTCGCCGAGAAAATGCCCCTCCTCACCGTCGAAGGCGCGGTCGACGACATAGCCGGCGTCCGTCAGCGCCTTGGTGAGCTGGCGAT
Organism: Bradyrhizobium sp. GW821-FHT13H05; assembly: GCF_058804065.1. NCBI lineage: Bacteria > Pseudomonadati > Pseudomonadota > Alphaproteobacteria > Hyphomicrobiales > Nitrobacteraceae > Bradyrhizobium > Bradyrhizobium sp. GW821-FHT13H05. Next base: position 30,631 of record NZ_JBXAPO010000002.1, read on the forward strand.
TGAGATCAGGGTCGTCCTCAACAACGAGCAGGCGCACGCTTCTCTCCAGAAATGGGCCGCATGAACACCGCACCAGATGAGCAATTCCGGCGTGAACTGAATATGAACACGGGGAACCGGCCGCGTTACTTTTTGGTCATATACGATGTCTCGCGCACCGGCGCGACTGCGCCCGCCGGGCCGCCGGACGAGCCGATGGCATGGCGGGCGCACTGTGCCGCGTTACGCGGCGAGTCGGAAGGTCCGCGGCGCTCCGTTCCGGCGGTCAGGTCCGGAAGAACACGAACCAGATGACGGCGAGGATCAGGATCGCGAGCCCGGTCGAGATGGCGAGCAGCGCCGCCACGGTCGGCCCGGGTTCGCCCTGGCGCGCCTCGGTTGCGGTTTCGACGATCTGATGCTGCTCTCGCGTGGTTGCCATGGTGACCTCAATCTGTGGCTGTCGCCTCCGATTACCGCGACCTCCTCGCGGCCCTTGCGTCCCGATCCAACGCCCGATCCGATATGATGTTCCGGCTTTGACCATGCGATGAGGCTGCAACCACACGCCCGGCGACCGGTTAACGCAGTTGCAAGATTCCGCATCCCGCCTTGCTATGATTCGGTGTTCCCCGATGGTATCTTCATAAGTCTGTCCCCGTTGCGTTTGGAGTAGCCCATGGCCCCCCGCGCCAATTGGAAGGGTTTTTTGCGTTTGTCGCTCGTGACCTGCCCGGTCGCGCTGTATCCAGCCACTTCGGATACCGAGAAGGTCTCGTTCAACCAGATCAACCGCCAGACCGGCCACCGCATCAAGTACCTCAAGGTCGATGCCGAGACCGGTGACGAGGTGACCTCCGACGACATCGTCAAGGGCTACAAGGTCGATACCGACACGTACATCGAAGTCACCAAGGACGAGCTCGACGACATCGCGCTCGACTCCACGCACACGATCGAGATCGACGAGTTCGTGCCGAAGACCGACATCGACAGCCGCTATCTGATCCGCCCCTACTACCTCGTGCCCGACGGCAAGGTCGGCCATGACGCCTTCGCGGTGATCCGCGAGACCATCCGCAGCATGGACAAGGTCGCGATCGGCCGCGTGGTGCTGACCAACCGCGAGCACATCATCGCGCTGGAGCCGCTCGAGAGCGGCCTGATGGGCACGCTGCTGCGCTACCCCTACGAGGTCCGCAGCGAGAAGGACTATTTCGACGACATCCAGGACGTGAAGCTGACCAAGGACATGCTCGACCTTGCCAAGCATATCGTCGAGAAGAAGTCCGGCGCATTCGAGCCGGAACTGTTCGAGGATCATTACGAGAGCGCGCTGGTCGACCTCATCAACAAGAAGCGTTCGGGCGCGCCGATTGCGGCGAAAGCTGCGCCGAAGACCGGCGGCAACGTCATCAACCTGATGGACGCGCTGAAGAAGAGCATCGCCAACGAGAAGGATGCGGCGCCCGCGGTGAAGGTGGCCAAAGGCAAGAAGCCGAAGAAGCGCGTCGAGGGCCAGCGCGAGATGCTGCTGCCGATCTCCGGCAAGGGCGGCAAGGACGCTGCGGCGAAGACAGCTCCGAAGGAAACAGCGAAGAAGGCCGCCGACAAGCCGGTGCGCACGACCGCGCGGGCGAAGAAGGCCGGCTAGCTGCACACGCCTTTCGATCGCATCGTGATCTCGCCCCTCGCCGACCGGACGGCCTGACATGCCCTGGTCGGGGGCGTTCGATGATCCCATTTCCCTGCGCGGCGGGCGCAAGTTGCGGACGCTGCAGGAGGCGGCCGATCACATCATGCAACTGCCCGAGGACGCACAGCACGCCCGCCATTGGCAGACCGCGATCGAGACCCTGATCAATGCGGCCGAGACCGGCGGCGGCTGGATGATGTTCGCCCGCATCGCGATGTTGCGGGCTCTGAACGCGGACGTCCACCGCAAGTAGCCTCAACAATCCGTTAAGCAGAGCTCTCGTTTTCAGCGGCCGTCGCCACCCGCGCGGCGCCACGTAGTCGTACGGAAGACAAAATTAACCGTCGATTGCCGTTGCGTGCAACAAGGTCGCGCCGTCGATTGAACCGGGATTTGCACGCCGTGCAGCAGCGGGACGCCAGAAAGAACTATATCGGCCTCGTGAACGACACGGCCGACGAACAGCGCCTCGCCGATAGCTCAGCGCGCTCGCAGCCGCGCGTGGTGAGCTATCTGGTCGGGCGCCTTGCAGCAGTGCTGAAACGCTCCAGCAAGGCCGCGCCAGGACGCCCGATCACGCCCTGAGACCAGCGACAACATCGCCAAATCCATCCGAATTGGGTCACGAAACCTTAAGTCAATCGATGACAGGATGTGAAACGGCAGGTGAGGACCATCCGACCTGCCTTTTTGGCGCGCCCGCGAAAAGTTAGTGAATCAATTTTACCATTCCGAAAACGGCACCAGCCTACGTTGAACGGATGAACAGGAGTTGACGATGACTTTGCTCAGGTCATTTCTTGCCGACGAAAATGGTGCCACCGCCATCGAATATTGCCTGATCGCCACCGGCATCGCGCTCGCGATCATTACCGCCGTGAACAACACGGGAAGCGCGCTCCTGAACGGCAAGTTCAACTCAATCAGCGCGGCGATGAAGTAACCGGCTGACCTGCGTCCCGGACCATGATCTGAGTCAAGAGCACTGAGGCGATGACGGTTAAGCATGGAGGCAGGAGCTTTTTCCTGCCGGCGCGCCCATGCATCCAGATCTCCCGCACTCCCAACTGAAAACCCGCCGCGTCCGCCTCGATACCGGCCGCGAGAACGTCGTCGTCATCTCCAGGCAGTCGAAGGCGCTGCGCGCGGAGATCTTTCGCGGCTTCAGCCGCGTCGAGCTTCGCCTTGACGGCAAGGTGCTGCTGGCGACGTTGCTGATCACGGACGACGACACGCTGGTGGCCCAGGACGAGATCGGCCTCTCCGAGCCCGCATTCCGCCGTTTCGCCGAACCGGTCGGCACACGCGTCGCCGTGACACCCGCCTCGCCGCCGGAGAGCCTGGAAGCGGTGCGTGCCAAAATCCACGGGCGTACGTTGAGCCGGGCGGAAATCACTGCGATCATCAATGACCTCGCGCACTATCGCTACTCCGACATGGAGATCGCCGCCTTTCTGATCGGTTCGGCGAGCTTCATCACCAGCGATGAGCTTCTCTCCCTCACCGGCGCAATGGCCGAGGCCGGCACGCAATTGGTCTGGCCGGCCCCTGTTGTCGTCGACAAGCACTGCATCGGCGGCATTCCGGGCAATCGCACCTCGATGGTGGTGGTGCCGATCGTCGCCGCGCACGGCCTGCCGATCCCCAAGACCTCCTCGCGCGCCATCACCTCGCCCGCCGGCACCGCCGACACGATGGAGGTGCTGGCGCGGGTGAATGTCGGCGTCGACGAGATGAAGGCGATCGTCTCGGCCTGCAACGGCTGCCTGATCTGGGGCGGGCACGTGAATCTGTCGCCGGCCGACGACGTGCTGATCTCGGTCGAGCGCCCGCTGAGCCTCGATACCCGCGAGCAGATGGTCGCCTCGATCATGTCCAAGAAGATCGCAGCAGGCTCGACGCATCTGTTGATCGACATTCCGGTCGGGCCGACCGCAAAAGTCACCGGTGCCGTCGAGGCGATGCGGCTGCGAAAGCTGTTCGAGTTCGTCGGCGACCGTTTCGGCCGCACCGTGGAGGTGATCACGACCGACGGCAGCCAGCCGATCGGCAACGGCATCGGGCCGGTGCTCGAGGCCAATGACGTGATGGCGGTGCTCGGCAACGAGCCGGGTGCGCCGCGCGACCTGCGCGAAAAATCGCTGCGGCTCGCCGCCCATCTCTTGGAATACGATCCGAGGCTGCGTGGCGGCGCCGGCTATGCGCGGGCGCGCGAGCTGCTCGACAGCGGCGCGGCATTGAAGCAGATGCAGAAGATCATCGACGCCCAGGGCCCATCCACATGCAACGCCGAGCTGGGATCGCTCAGCTTCGACGTCAAGGCGGCGCATGACGGCGTGGTGTCCGCGATCGATTGCCTGCGGCTGAACCGCCTCGCACGCACCGCCGGCGCGCCGCTCGACAAGGGCGCCGGCATTCGCCTGTTCAAGAAGATCGGCGACCGCGTCGAGCAGGGCGAGCCGCTTTATCGCGTCTACACCTTCGACCGCCCCGAGCATGATCTCGTTGCCTCCGCCGCCGCGGCGGACAATGGCTATGCCGTCAACGGTCATGACGCCCTCCAGGGCAAGACCGTGTCGTGAGCACGATCGCATTCCAGACCCTGCCCTTCGGCACCGAGGCGGCGAAGCGTCTCGCGACGCGGCTCGGGCTTGCCTGCGCCGAGATCGCCGTGCACCGCTTCCCGGATGGCGAACTGCGCGTCACGGTCGCAGCGGCGGCAGACACCACCATCCTCTACGCCGCACTCGACCAGCCCAACGACAAGCTGATGGCGCTGCTGTTCGCCGCAGAGGCCCTGCGACGCGGCGGCGCGAAGCGGCTGGTGCTGGTCGCGCCCTATCTCTGCTACATGCGGCAGGACATTGCGTTTCATGCGGGTGAAGCCATCAGTCAGCGTGCCCTGGGCGCTCTGCTTGCGGGCATCGTGGACCGCGTCGTCACCGTGGATGCGCATCTGCATCGTACCCACGACATCAGCGCCGTTTTTCCCGGCATCGCGGCCGAAAACCTGTCCGCGATGCCGGCGATTGCGAACGCGCTTATCGCGGCCGGCACCGATCCCGCAACCGTCGTGATCGGCCCCGATGCCGAATCCGAGCCCTGGGTGAAAGACCTCGCGGGGCGGCTGGGCTTACAGCACACGGTCGCGCGAAAGATACGGCATGGCGATCGTGCCGTTGAGATCGATTTTGCCGATGCGGCCCTGCTCGCGGGACGGCCGGCGCTGATGGTCGACGACATCGTTTCCTCCGGCACGACGCTGATGGTCGCGGCGAAGAGATTGCGCGCGATGGGCGCGAGTGCCGTCGATACGATCGTGACGCACGCACTGTTTCCACCCGAGATGATCGCTGCGTTCACCGACGCGGGCATCCGCTCGATTCGTTCGAGCGACAGCGTACCGCATCCGACCAACGCGATCGCGCTCGACGAAATTCTGGGCGCGGCCCTCAGGCGCGAGCTCACCCCGACATTTCCGCCGGAGACGACGACATGAGCGTGACCGTTCGATTTTGCGGCGCCGCCCGCACCGTGACCGGCTCGAGCTATCTGTTCGAGACTGCGACCGGGCGCTTCCTGGTCGATTGCGGCCTGTTCCAGGGACAGAAGACGCTCAAGGCACTCAATTACGGCGCCTTCCCATTTCGCCCCGCCGACATCCAGGCGGTGCTGCTCACACACGCGCACATCGACCATAGTGGATTGCTGCCGAAACTCGTCCGTGAGGGTTTTAGCGGCCCGATCCTGGCGACGCGCGGCACCATCGACCTCTGCTCGTGGATGCTGCCGGACGCCGGGAGCATTCAGGAATCCGAAGTCACGCAGCTGAACCGGCGCAATGCGGCACGCCGGCGGAAGGAAGTCGCGCCGATCTACACCCAGGCCGACGCCACCGCATCGCTGCAATCGTTCCGCCCGGTCGACTATGAGCACTGGGCCGACGTGATCCCCGGTGTTCGCGCACGCTACTGGAACGCGGGCCATTTGCTCGGCTCCGCCTCGATCGAGCTGGAATTCGACGAGGCCGGCGAGCAGCGGCCGTTGCGCGTGCTGCTCTCCGGCGACGTCGGGCCGGAGGCCAAGCTGCTCCAGCCCGATCCTCAGGCGCCGGTGGACCTCGACTACGTCATCTGCGAATCCACTTATGGCGATCGCGTGCGCGCCGTGACCACGCCCGAGCAGCGCCGGCAACACCTCGCCAGCGAGATCCGCGATGCCGCCGCCGCCAGGGGCGCGCTGCTGATCCCAGCCTTCGCGGTGGAGCGGACCCAGGAGCTGATCGTCGACATCGTCCACCTGATGGAGCGCGGCGAGGTTCCGGCGGCGCCGATCTTCCTGGATTCTCCGCTCGCGATCCATGCGACCGAAGTCTTCCGCCAGCATACCGCGAGCCTCGATCCCGGCGTCGACGTCGACCACCTCCTCAACTCGCCGCATCTCAAATTCACCGAGACGGTTGCCGAGAGCAAGGCGATCATGCGCCTGACCGGCTTTCACATCATCATTGCGGCCAGCGGCATGTGCGACGCGGGCCGTATCCGCCATCATCTCAAGCGCTGGCTGTGGAACGAGCGCGCGACCGTGCTGCTCTCCGGCTTCCAGGCGCATGGCACGCTCGGCCGCTTCCTCGAGGACGGCGCCAAGGCCGTGCGCATTCAGGGCGAGGAGATCAGGGTCGCCGCCCGCATCCGCATGATCGACGAATATTCCGGCCATGCCGACGCCGCCGGCATCGCCGGCTGGATCGCCGCGCGACGCCCGATCGCCCGCGGCCTGTTTCTCACCCACGGCGAACAGGACGCAATCGCCGGTCTTGCCGAACGTCTGTCCGAACGGATTCTTCCGGCCGCCAAAATTTATCAGCCGGTGCTGGACGACATCTACGAGCTCGCGGCGCCTGAACCGCGCGTCCTCGATGTCGACCATCGCCGTCGCCTCGCGCCGGAGGCCGTCACACATCTCGACTGGCACAACGAGATGTCGGAGCTGATGCTCGACATCAGCGACAAGGTCGCAGCCGCCGCCGACGACCGCGCTCGCGGCGTCATCATCCGGAAGCTGCGGCGGGCGCTGCTGGAGAAAGAGTAGTTTTGCACTGGATGTGATCGGAGGCACTGCCGTCTCCGCAATCTCGTCATTGCGAGCGCAGCGAAGCAATCCAGGAGTCTTTCCGCGGCGACAGTCTGGATTGCTTCGCTGCGCGCGCAATGACGGAGGGTTGGCGATCACATGACCCTTTCGTCTCACATTTGCATTCGCTGACACACTTTCGCGTTCTCGCGGCGTGTTTCGCCCGAGTTTTGCTCTCTGCTTTCGCCCTCATCGAAACAAGGGCGCAGGGAAGGCCGGGCGCCGGCTGGCACCCGCAGTCCCGCGTGTGCTGGAGAAAGCGCACGGGGTGGACGACAGGTGTGCCGGTCGCCCGGCCTTCCCTGCGCGGATGGTTTTAACGGTGTCCTTCGTGCTCTCCCCGGGGAGCGATGCACTATTGCCCCCGTCGCCCTGGCGGATGACTGATGCGCGCACCGGTTGGTCGCCACATCACCACAGGACTTGACGCACAGACCCCGGGCGTCAGGACCACACGACTTCTCCGTCCGCGCACATCCCCGTCCGCAATCCCCGACAGCTGGCGTGCGCTCGCCGTCGAGACCGAACAAGAACGCTGTCAGCGCCGTGTCGTAGCGCGCAGCCGCTGCTCACGGTTTCCCGCCCTGCAGCCAACCTCACGCGCCGACGCCGTCGCGGCCACCGCACCCCCAGCCCGCGTCCCGTGACGATCGCGAAACGCCCCTCGTGGCGGGCCGGGATGTCGCGACTTGTACGGCAAAATCGAATTTCTGTAAATACGAATATTTGGCTGATGGCGATTGACCTACCGCTGGGGTGTTTTGCCCGACGGGCAACGCAAGGGATCGTGGTCCGGACGGAGCGCAGCGTAATCCGGGGCCCAGTTCCAACGGACGCCGCGACCCCGTATTGCGCTTCGCTCCATCCGGGCTACGGTGCTATCAATGATCGAACCGAAGCTTGCTTGAAGGACGCAGATGAGAAGCGCGACGCTCTTGGCACTCAGCCTCATGCTTGTTGGCATCTGGCCGCACGACGGCGCGAGAGGACAGACCTCGTCCACGCCGCCGGTTTCGCTCGCGCCGCCCAAGGCATCGCCGCCACGGGCGAGCGCCAGGAATTCCCCGGCAGCGTCCGACAGAATGTCATCGACACCCGCGACCGGCGGACTTCCACAAGCGCCGAACTCTGCCGCCGACTATGATGGCTTCAGTGTCGGCAACGACGACAATGACACTCCGGATCAGGCGACGCGACCCATGACGTCGCGCGCAGCCAGGGGCGCCAAGTCCGATCCCGATCTGAAAGGCACTGCGTCCCAGCAATTGATCGATCAAGAAGACGAGGCGTTGAAACGCAAGCTGACGATCTGCAAAAGCTGCAAGTAGCAACGAAGGCAGTTCGTAGCCCGGATGGCAGTTCGTAGCCCGGATGGAGCGCAGCAATCCGGGAGACCGGCTCCGCGGATACAGTTTTCCCGGATTGCGCTGCGCTCCGTCCGGGCTACGACACTTCTCATCCCTTGCGACTGGTCCATCGCTCTTGCGGCTCATCGGCCCATGTGGTGCCAAGGCCGAGCATCGTGATCCAGGTCTCCGCCAGTTTGCCGTCCTCAATGCGGTAGGCTTGCATGCCGGCGCGGCTGCGCTTTTCGCCGGTCGTGGCATCAGGCCAGACAAATGCAAAGCGGAACCAGGCGCGATCGGTCGTCAAGGAATGATCGTAGACCACGACCCGGATTCCGGGCCGGTCTTTGTGAACGGCCTGCAGTTCCCTGGTGTAGTCGTCGCGCGTGACGGTCCGGTCGCCCTTTTCATCATGACGGATGTAATGCGATCCGACGCAGTCCGGGATCAGGTCATATTGACCTTCATGCCAGACCCGCTCCCAACGATCGAAGAGATCGCGCACACGATTGGTCATGTCACCTCCGAAATTTCCAAAGAGCCCGGGAATCCTGCGCTACGCTGCAAAACTCTTGCCGAACTCGTGGCCTTACTTGAGACACCGTCCCGCATGCCTGCCCCGCCGCTTAGGTGCCCTGCCGTGCTTTACGCTCCCCCGATTTCCTGATCCTCTCTGCCCAACGCCGGACCAACCGGCCATGCCAGGGAGAGAGACGCCATGAAGCTCGGCACTGCGATAGCAGAAATCATGCGGCGCGAGGGGATCGAGATCCTCTGCGGCTATCCCGTCAACCATCTGATCGAGCATGCGGCCAAGGCCGAGATCCGGCCCGTGATGGTGCGGCAGGAGCGTGTCGGCATCCACATGGCGGATGCGATCTCGCGGGTGACGTCGGGGCGCACGATCGGCGCGTTCTGCATGCAGCACGGGCCCGGCGCGGAAAATGCGATGGGCGGCGTCGCGCAGTGCTTTGGCGAATCCGTGCCTGTCCTGGTATTGCCGATGGGCTATCAGCGCAGGCTGGCGTATATCGAGCCGAACTTCAATTCCAGCGAGGCGATGAAGCCGTTTTCGAAATCGTCCGAGCCGATCATTCTGGCAGCCGAGGTCACCAGCATCTTCCGCCGCGCCTTCACCAAGCTCAAGAACGGCCGCGGCGGGCCCGTGATCGTCGAGATCCCCGCCGACATGTGGAACGAGGAGGTGCCGGAGCCCTTGAACTACACGCCGGTGCTGCGCACGCGCTACGGCGCCGACCCTGTTCATGTGAAGGAGGCGGCCGCCCTCCTCGTCAACGCCAGGCGGCCTGTGATCTATGCCGGCCAGGGCGTGCATTACGCGCGGCCTGGCCACAGTTGAAGCGGCTTGCGGAACGGCTGGCCATTCCCGTCACCACCAGCTTGGGTGGCAAATCGTCGTTTCCGGAGACACATCCGCTCTCGCTCGGCTCCGGCGGCCTCGCGGTGCCGCGCGCCGTTTCCAAATTCCTCGCGGAGGCCGACGTCATCTTCGGCATCGGCTGCTCCTTTACCGAGACCAGTTTTGGCATCGCGATGCCGAAGGGAAAAACCATCGTCCATTCCACGCTCGACCCGAACCATCTCAACAAGGACGTCGAGGCGAAGATCGGCCTCGTCGGCGATGCCGGTCTCGTGCTCGATGCGCTGCTGGAGGAGATCAGCCAGACCGTCACCGGGAATCGCGACGCCTCGGCGGTCGCGGCCGAGATCGCGGCCTCGCACAAGGAGTGGCTGGCCAAATGGACGCCGAAGCTGACCAGCAATGACGCGCCCTTGAACCCCTATCGCGTGCTGTGGGACCTGCAGCACACCGTTGACATCAAAAACACCATCATCACGCATGATGCCGGCAGCCCGCGCGACCAGCTCTCGCCGTTCTGGAAGGCGGTGGAACCACTCTCCTATCTCGGCTGGGGCAAGACGACGCAGCTCGGCTACGGCCTCGGCCTTGCGATGGGCGCAAAGCTCGCCAAGCCCGACAAGCTCTGCATCAATGTCTGGGGCGATGCCGCCATTGGTTTCACCGGCATGGATTTCGAGACTGCGGTGCGCGAGCGCATTCCGATCATGTCGATCCTGCTGAACAATTTCTCGATGGCGATCGAGTTGAAGGTGATGCCGATCTCGACCGAAAAATATCGCTCGACCGACATTTCCGGCGACTATGCCGCGATGGCGCGCGCCTTCGGCGGCTATGGCGAGCGCGTGACCAGGCCTGAGGATATCATCCCCGCGATCAGGCGCGGCATCCAGAAGACGCAGGAAGGCATCCCGGTGCTGCTGGAGTTCATCACCAGCAAGGAGACCGAGGTGTCGCGGCCCGGAACGTGAGCGAGACCCGTTTCGTCGGCAAGACTTGCTGTCGCGGGCGCTGGCCCCAGTCGCGAGAGGTGTGATAATCCGGCCTTGTGCCGCGCCTGTCGCGGCATTCAGCCGGATTGCGAATGACCGACCCTTCCAACGATATCGCCGACGGGCTTGCGGCCGAGACCACGCGGCTGCGCAGCGAGCTTGCGATTGCGCGCGATCGGCAGAATGCAAGCGCAGAGATCCTGCGCACCATCGCAGCCTCCCCGTCCGATGCGCGGCCGGTGTTCGCTGCGATCGCGTCCAGCTCAAAACGCCTGCTCGGCGGCTTCTCCGCCACCGTGCTCCAGTTCATCGGCGACGAGCTGCATCTTGTGGCCTATACGCCGACCAGTCCCGAAGCCGACGAGGGGCTGAAAGGCTCGTTCCCACGCAAGATCGCGGACTTCCCGACCTTCGCGCTGGTGCGCGGCGGCGAGACGATCCAGTTCCCCGACAGCGAAGCCGACGACGTTCCGGAGCTGAACCGCCGGCTCGCGCGGCTGCGCGGCTTCCGCAGCGTGCTGTTCATGCCGCTGATGAACCGAGACATGCCGGTCGGCATGATCAGCGTCACCCGCGCCGAGCCCGGTGCGTTCGCGGCCGATGCCGTGGAGCTTCTCCAGACCTTTGCCGATCAGGCCGTGATCGCGATCGAGAATGCGCGTCTCTTCAACGAGACGCGGGAGACGCTGGAGCGCCAGACCGCGACCGCCGACATCTTGAAGGTGATGGCCGCCACGCCCTCCGACGTGCAACCGGTGTTCGATGCCATCGCCGCCAATGCCAACCGGCTGATCGGGGGCTTCTCCACCGCGGTGCTGCGCTACATCGACGGCGCCGCTCACCTTGTGGCCTTCACGCCGGGCGACCCGGCCGGCGATCGCGTGCTGCAGGCGTCTTTCCCGGTGCCGTTCGCGCAATTTCCGGCCTACCAGCTCGTGGCCCATGGTGAATCGGCGCAGCTGCCCGACACCGAGCTCGAGCCGGCGGCACGCGACATCGCGCGCGCCCGCGGCTTTCGCAGCATGCTGTTCACGCCCTTGATGAGCGAAGGCGAAGCCAAGGGCGTCATCATCGCCACGCGGCGAACGACCGGCGCATTCGCCGGGCATCATGTGCAGTTGTTGCAGACTTTTGCCGACCAGGCGGTGATCGCGATCAAGAATGTCAGCCTGTTCAACACGACCAGGGAGGCGCTGGAACGCCAGACCGCGACCGCCGACATCCTCAAGGTGATCGCGGCCTCGCCGGCGGATGTCACGCCGGTGTTCCAGGCCATATCCGACAGTGCCAAGGCGCTGGTCGGCGGACATTCCTCCACCGTCACCCGCGTCATCGATGGCATGCTGCATCTGGCCGCCTTCACCACTGACAATGAGGCCGGCAACGCCGAACTGCTCAGCTCGTTTCCGGCGCCGCTTGCGGCCTCCGGCATTCACAGCCGGGTCGCAACGAGCGGTGACTACGCCTTCCGCAGCGACATGCAGAACGAATCCGACCTCACGGACGCGATGCGGGAGCTGGCGCGAACGCGCGGCTATCGCAGCATCCTGGTGATCCCGATGCTGCGCGACGGCGTTGCCATCGGCACCATCGGCGTGACGCGGCCGCAGGCCGGCCATTTCCCGGAGAAAGCGGTCAGCCTGCTCAAGACCTTTGCCGACCAGGCCGTGATCGCGATCGAGAACACGCGCCTGTTCAACGAGGTGCAGGACCGCACGCGGGAGCTTGCCAAATCGCTCGACGATTTGCGCGCGGCGCAGGACCGGCTGATCCAGACCGAGAAGCTGGCCTCGCTCGGCCAGCTCACCGCCGGCATCGCGCACGAGATCAAGAACCCGCTCAACTTCGTCAACAATTTCGCCGCGCTCTCCGCCGAGCTGACGGACGAGCTGAACGAGGTGCTTGCGCCCGTGTCGCTCGCAAGCGATATCCGCGCCGAGGTTGACGAGCTGACGGGGCTTTTGAAGGACAATCTGACGAAGGTCGTGCAGCACGGCAGGCGTGCCGATTCCATCGTCAAGAACATGCTGCTGCATTCGCGCGAGGGCGGCGGCGAGCATCGGCTGGCCGACATCAACGCGCTGGTCGAGGAGAGCCTCGACCTCGCCTATCACGGCGCGCGCGCCGAAACGCCACGGTTCGACGTGACGCTGAAGCGCGAGCTCGATCCTTCGGCAGGCTCCGCCGAATTGTTTCCGCAGGAGATCACGCGGGTGCTGCTGAACCTGATCTCGAACGGGTTTTATGCGGTGACCAGGCGCAAGGCGAATGCTGGCGCCGACGGCTACGAGCCGGTGGTCACAGCCGCGACCCGCGACCGCGGCGACACCGTCGAGATCCGCATCCGCGACAACGGCGCCGGCATTCCGGACGAGGTGAAGGCAAAAATGTTCAACCCGTTCTTCACCACCAAGCCGGCCGGCGAAGGCACCGGCCTCGGGCTGTCGATGAGCCACGACATCGTGGTGATGCAGCACGGCGGCACGATCGACGTCGCGACCGAGCCAGGCGCGTTCACGGAATTCACGATCCTGCTGCCGCGCAAGAGCAGCTTTGCGGAGAGCGACAAGGGATAGCATCACGGCGGAGGATGCCTTGAAGGGTCTCGCGTGGTTCGTTCGGCGACAACTCCTCTCGCTGTCAGGGGTCGGCCTCATGCTGGGCGCACTGTTCTTCGCGGCCGCGCTGACGCCGACGCTGATTCCGCGCAGCTATCTCACGCAAGGGGCCCTCGCCGGCGGCTGCTTTGCGATCGGCTATTTCGCCGGCGTGCTGTGGCGGCGGCTGTGGCACTATCTCGAATTGCCCGAGCCTTCGGCGCGGGCGCGATCGATTGCCAACACGCTTGCCGCGATCGGTTGCCTGCTCGTCGTCATCGTCTTCCTCTGGCGCAGCGCCGAATGGCAGAACTCGATCCGCGCTGTCATGAAAATGGCGGCGGTCGAGACCGCACATCCGCTCAAGGTCTGCGTCATCGCCCTTGTCACGTTCGTGGTGCTGCTGGTGCTGGGGCGGCTGTTCGCGCTTGTGGCGCGCGTCCTCGCCGCGCACACGCGGCGCGTCATTCCGCGGAAGGTCGCCAACGTCATCGGCGTGCTGATCGCAGCCCTGCTGTTCTGGTCGATCGCCAGCAATGTCCTGATCCGCACCGCGTTCAACGCGCTCGACTCCTCCTTCCGCGAGCTCGACGCCTTGCAAGAGCCCGAGCGGCCGCAACCGGCCGCCGCCGATCAAACAGGAGGTTCTGCGTCGCTGGTGAAGTGGCAGGAGCTCGGGCGCATGGGGCGCCGGTTCATTGCCTCAGGCCCGACCGCAGCCGAGATCAGCGCCGTCACGGGACGGCCCGCGCAGGATCCCGTGCGCGTCTATGTGGGGCTCGGCGGCCGCGACACCGCGCAGGCGCGCGCCCGGCTCGCGCTCGATGAGCTCAAGCGCCAGCACGGTTTCGAGCGAAAGATTCTGATCGTGATCACGCCGACCGGCACCGGCTGGATCGATCCGGCCGCGATGGACACGGTGGAAGTTCTCCATCACGGCGACGTCGCCAGCGTCGCGATGCAATATTCCTACCTCAACAGCCCGCTGTCGCTGCTGTTTCAGCCGGAGTACGGAGCAGAGGCCTCGCGGGCGCTGTTCACGGAAATCTACGGCTATTGGACGAGCCTGCCGAAGGACAAGCGGCCGAAGCTGTACCTGCACGGGCTCAGCCTCGGCGCCATGAATTCGGAGAAATCCGCAGAACTGTTCGAGACGATCGGCGATCCCATTGCGGGTGCGCTGTGGAGCGGGGCGCCGTTCGAAAGCCGCCTCTGGCGCTCGATCACCGCAAACCGCAATCCGGGCTCGCCGGCCTGGTTGCCGGAATTCCGCGACAGCCGCTTCGTGCGCTTCATGAACCAGAACGGACCGTCGGTGCCGCCGGATACGCCCTGGGGTCCGATGCGAATCGTCTATCTGCAGTATGCCAGCGACGCGATCACGTTCTTTGCCTACCGCGACGCCTATCGGGCCCCGGCCTGGATGAGCGCGCCGCGCGGACCGGACGTGTCACCCGAGCTGCGATGGTATCCCATCGTCACGATGCTGCAGCTCGCCCTCGACATGGCGGTCGCGACCAATACGCCGATGGGTTTTGGCCATGTCTACGCGCCCGAGCATTATGTCGATGGCTGGGTCGCGGTGACGGATGTCCGTGATTGGTCCGCTGAAGCACTTGCGAAGCTCAGGGAACAGCTCGCGGCGAAAGCGCGGAAGACCGGTGCAGGCAACGCCGACGACGATCCCGAGCGTGGCGGCTGACCCCTACTCCGCCATCTCCACCTGCTGCGTGATGGTCGGGCCGGCCAGCGGCCGCTCCTCCATCATCATCAGGCAGAGCGAGGCGGTGGTCATCAGCGCGGTAGCGGCGCCGAAGACGTAGCGGAACGCGTGCCGCATGTCGTCGGCGGGGATCGCAGGAATGCTGCCTGCGGCGTGATGCTCGCCGGCGAGCGGAATGTCGGTGCCGAGCGCGATCAGCAAAATGGCGGCGAAGGCTGCGACCGTGAACGATGACATCAGCGAGCGGAAGAAATTCATCGCGCCGGTGATGGTGCCGACTTGCGGACGGGCGACCGAATTCTGCAGCGAGA
The DNA here is from genome assembly GCF_058804065.1 of Bradyrhizobium sp. GW821-FHT13H05. Lineage (NCBI taxonomy): Bacteria > Pseudomonadati > Pseudomonadota > Alphaproteobacteria > Hyphomicrobiales > Nitrobacteraceae > Bradyrhizobium > Bradyrhizobium sp. GW821-FHT13H05. The sequence continues at coordinate 45,789 of NZ_JBXAPO010000002.1, forward strand.
CCACGCAGACCGGGAAAGTCGTGCCGAGTCCGAGCGCGAACGCCGCCATCAGCGTCAGCAGCCCCCAGAGCGGCAAGGTGGTGACCGTGAGGCCGAGCGCGCAGATCGCGGCCCAGGACGTGCCGACGATGGCGACGCGCTTGTAGTGCTTGGCGCGCGCCATGGTGCGGCCGGCGATCGCCGCGCCGCAGGTCGAGACCGCCGCGAGCGGGATCAGCGCAAGGCCGGCCTCGCTGGCGCTGAGGTGGTAGACCGACTCGTAATAGAGCGGTAGCTGCACGGTGAGGCCCGTGATCGCACCGAGGCCGCAGCCGCCGGCCGTCAGCGCGAACGGCGCGACCGATCCCGTCAGCAGCTTCAACGGCAGGAACGGCTCCTCGGCGCGGCGCGCGTGCCAGACGAAGGTGACCGCGAGCGCGACGGCACCGCCCACCATCGCAAGCACGGTCGGCGACAGCCAGGGATAGCGCGTGCCGCCCCAGGTCAGCACCAGCATGAAGACAACGGCGGAGGCCATCAGCAGGACGCCGCCGAGCCAGTCGACCTTGCGCTTGCGGTGAAACACCGGGATCTTCTTCATCTTCGGCAGCAGCAGCGCGAGCGCCGCAGCCGTGAGCGGAAGGTTGATCCAGAAGATCATCGACCAATGCAGATGCTCGGCGAAGACGCCGCCGATGACGGGGCCCAGAATGCCGCCGACCATCCAGACGCTGGAGAAATAGGCCTGGTACTGGCCGCGCTCACGCGGGCTCACGACGTCGGAGATCACCGTCTGCACCACAGGCATGATGCCGCCGCCGCCGAGGCCCTGGAGGCCACGCGCGAGAATCAGCATCGGCATGCTCGGCGCGATCGCGCACAGCACGGAGCCGGTCACGAACAGGCTGAGCGAGATGATGATCATGACGCGGCGGCCGTAGATATCGCTCAGCGTGCCGAACACCGGTGCAACCGCGGTCGAGGCGAGCAGATAGGCCGTGATCACCCAGGACAGGTTCGAGACGTCCTGGAACTGGCGCCCGATGGTCGGCAGCGCGGTCGCCACGATGGTCTGGTCGAGGGCCGCCAGGAACATCGTCAGCATCAGGCTGATCACGATGGTCCGGACCTCGTCTTGGGACAGCGGCACCGGCGGCGCTATCGACGGAGCGTCATCGACGCTGATGACCTCGCTGGGAAGGCGGGACAGCTCTTCGGCGATATCGTCAGGCAATGCCTGAATGTCGGCAGAACTGCTCTGCCGGTCGAACTTGTTCATCTCGATCGGAAGCCGTGAGGCGGCGCAACGCCGCGAAGGATTCGTTCTATGCAGCCTAATGTAGACAGCAAAGTTCTTCCCGGGCAGGCACCGCGGCGCATGGGTGCATCCCACCCCCGGGTCATCGCGATGACGTGATCCGACGTCGCAGGCGGATCAGTCCTTCGGACGTCGCTTCAGGCGTGCCCGTTTCGGCAGCTGCGCCGGCCATTGCACGATGTGGTTCTCGAGCTCGTCGTCCGGAATCTCCACCTCGCTGCCCTCGACCCGGCCGCGCACGGAGACGCCGGCTTCATGAACGGTGTTGGGATCGCCCGACACCAGCGGATGCCACCAATAGAGGTCGCGGCCCTCGGCAACGAGCTTGTAGCCGCAGCTCGGCGGCAGCCAGTTCAGGGTGCGGACATTGGCCGGGGTCAGGCGGACGCAGTCCGGAACCTTGGCGGAGCGATTCGGGTAGTCCTTGCAGCCGCAGGTGGCCCCGTCGAGCAGCTTGCAGCCGACATGGGTGAAATAGATCTGGCCGGTATCCTCGTCCTCGAGCTTGTTCAGGCAGCAGCGCCCGCAGCCGTCGCACAGGCTTTCCCATTCGGCCGTCGACAGCTCTTCCAACGTCTTGGTTTTCCAGAAGAATCCCTCCTGGCCTGAAGGTCGTTTGGGAGCTGCGGTCATGCGCCTCAACAAAGGTTCGAAAGAGCTACGGCTAACCCATCTAGGGCGTACGGCCGGGACCCTGCAAGCAACGCCCCCGTGTGGCCCGTAATGAACCGGGGTTCAATTAGTCCTGTTGTTCAAAATCGCGAGCCTGACCATTGGTTTATAGCCCCCGCTCGGCTAGAAGGAACAGCAAGTCCCCTCGGACGCGAACCGGGCGCCTTGGGTTTGCCGCAACACTCCCGCAAGACGTCTCGATGCCGCCCCGGCCGGGTGCTTGAACGCTGTCGAAGCGAGCCGCAAGGGTTCTAGGTGGTCCAGAACACACCATCCAACTGGAAGAGCCGCGTCCGGAATTTCTTTCTGGACCTCGACGCGCGCATCGACTCCTCGCTGTTCTCCTCGGCCAAGGGCATCCGCGAGCTCTACGAGCGCTACTCGACCTTCATGGACCGCTTCTATGTCGGGCGGTGGAAGCGCTGGGTGTTCATCGAACCGCTGTCGGAGGCCGCAACGCTCGGCCTCGGCGGCCTGGTGCTGATGCTCACGCTCGCCATCCCCGCCTTCCGCGAGACCGCGGACGAGGACTGGCTGAAGAAGTCCGACCTCGCGGTGACCTTCCTCGACCGCTACGGCAACCCGATCGGCAGCCGCGGCATCAAGCACAACGACTCGATCCCGCTGGAAGATTTTCCTGATGTCCTGATCAAGGCGACGCTGGCGACCGAAGACCGCCGCTTCTACGAGCATTTCGGCATCGACATCGCCGGCACCGCGCGCGCGCTCGTCACCAACGCCCAGGCCGGCGGCGTCCGCCAGGGCGGCTCCTCGATCACGCAGCAGCTCGCGAAAAACCTGTTCCTGAGCAACGAGCGCACCATCGAGCGCAAGGTCAACGAGGCCTTCCTCGCGGTCTGGCTGGAATGGCGCCTGACCAAGAACGAGATCCTCAAGCTGTATCTCGACCGCGCCTATATGGGCGGCGGCACCTTCGGCGTCGACGGCGCTGCGCATTTCTACTTCAACAAATCCGCGCGCGACGTGACGCTTGCGGAAGCCGCGATGCTCTCCGGCCTGTTCAAGGCGCCGACCAAATACGCGCCGCACATCAACCTGCCCGCTGCGCGCGCCCGCGCCAACGTCGTGCTCGACAACCTCGTCGATGCCGGCTTCATGACCGAGGGCCAGGTGTTCGGTGCCCGCCGCAATCCGGCCTTCGCCGTCGACCGCCGCGACGAGGCGTCGCCGAACTACTATCTCGACTATGCCTTCGACGAGATGCGCAAGCTGGTCGACACCTTCCCGAAATCCTACACCGAGCGCGTCTTCGTGGTGCGCCTCGCGATCGACACCAACGTGCAGAAGGCCGCGGAAGACGCGATCGAGAACCAGCTGCGCCAGTTCGGCCGCGACTATCACGCGACGCAGGCGGCGACCGTGGTGTCCGATCTCGACGGCGGCATCCGCGCCATGGTCGGCGGCCGCGACTACGGCGCCAGCCAGTTCAACCGCGCCGTCGACGCCTATCGCCAGCCCGGCTCCTCGTTCAAGCCGTACGTCTACACCACCGCGCTGCTGAACGGCTTCACGCCGAACTCGATCGTGGTCGACGGCCCGGTCTGCATCGGCAATTGGTGCCCGCAGAACTATGGCCATTCCTATTCCGGCGCGGTGACGCTGACGCAGGCGATCACGCGCTCGATCAACGTCGTGCCGGTCAAGCTGTCGATCGCGATCGGCCAGAAGAACGAGCCCAAGGCGCAGAACCCGGCCAAGGTCGGCCGCGCCAAGATCGTCGAGGTCGCGCGCCGCTTCGGCCTCAAGGCGCCGCTGCCCGACACGCCGTCGCTGCCGATCGGCTCGGACGAAGTCACCGTGCTCGAGCACGCCGTCGCCTATGCGACCTTCCCGAACCGCGGCAAGTCGGTGACGCCGCATTCGGTGCTGGAGGTGCGCACCGGCGCGGGTGACCTGGTCTGGCGCTGGGACCGCGACGGTCCGAAGCCGAAGCAGGCGATCCCCGCTTCCGTTGCCTCCGACATGGCGGGCATGATGAGCCACGTCGTCAGCGAAGGCACCGCACGGCGCGCCGCGCTCGACGGCATTCCCACCGCCGGCAAGACCGGCACGACCAATGCGTATCGCGACGCCTGGTTCGTCGGCTACACCGGCAATTTCACCTGCGCGGTCTGGTACGGCAATGACGATTACTCGCCGACCAACCGCATGACCGGCGGCTCGCTGCCGGCGCAGACCTGGCACGACATCATGGTTGCCGCCCATCAGGGCGTCGAGGTCCGGGAGATCCCCGGCATCGGCATGGGCCAGAAGCTGCCGCCGGAACGCGTTGCCAACGCGCAAGCCAATGCCGCGCCAAAGGTGCTGGAGACCAAGCCCGGTCCGCCGCCCGTGCTGACCAAGCGCGGCGCCGACATCCTGGTGCGCGTCGAGAAGCTGCTGGATGACGCCGCCAGGATCGCGACCAAGGCGGCTGCCGACGACGGCAAGGCCGCCAAGCCGGCCTCATCGACAAGCGCGCTCGCCTTCCCGCAGAACTACGCGGAAGAGAATGCGAACGTATCCGCCCCGCGCAAGAACTGATCGAAACAAGTGCGGCTGATCCTGATCACATTGACGGCCCTTCTGCTCGCGAGCGTGGTCGGCGTCGGCGCGACCTGGATGACGACGACGCGCGGCACCGAGATCGGCGCACTCACCATCGGCCCCTGGACCGCGCGCCCGCGTACCGGCACCGCCGACGTCGATCCCTATTCGCGCGCCACCATCGTGCGCAACGGCGAGCTGCCGATCGGCACCGGTGACGGCGTCGCCTTCACCGCGACCGCCGACGACAAGAAGAAGGCGCTCGACGGCCGCTGCGACGTCATCGTCACCGGCGTGACGCCGCCGGCGCGGTTCTGGACGCTGACGCTGTACGACCGCAAGGGCCATCTCGTCGCCAACTCGCTGCAGCGCTACGGCTTCACCAGCCAGGAGATCGTGCGGCAGTCCGATGGCTCGTTCGAGATCCGCATCGCCTCGCGCTCGCGCGCCGGCAACTGGCTGCCGACCGGCGGCATCGAGCGCTACGCCCTGATGCTGCGCCTCTACGACACCCCCGTCGGCGTTGCCACCCGCACCCAGCGCGATGCGCCGATGCCTGTGATCAAGACGGTGGGCTGCTCATGATCCGCCTGCTGTTCACCATCGTTGCCGGCGTGGTGCTGGGCCTCGTGGTCCATCTCGTCAGCGTGCTGGCGCTGCCGCGGATCGCGACCCAGGACGCCTATTCGCGGCTGACACCGATGACCAAGCTCAACGGCGTGACGCAGCTTCCGCTGGCCGATCCGCAGACCTCACCGATGCCGTTCATGGACCCGGCCTTTGCGCTGGCGATCTGCCGCTATGACCTGTCGAACGGGCCGATCAAGCTCACGGTGCCCGTCAGCCAGGCCTACACCTCGGTGTCGTTCTACACCCGCAACGAGATCGCCTATTACGCGATCAACGACCGCTCCGCCGGCAAGAAGGTGATCGAGCTCGACCTGATGACGGAGCCGCAGCACAACGAGCTGCCCGAGGACGAAGAGATCACCGCCGCCGACCGGCTGATCATCGATTCCCCCAGCACCACCGGCCTGATCGTGATGAAGGCGCTGGCCGCCGAGCCCGGCCTGATGCCGCAGGCGCAGGCGACGCTTGCCGCCGCGAGCTGCGGACCGCAGACCGAGCAGCCGGCCAAGGCCGAGGCACCGCGCGGACGGCGCTGACGCGGGGCGCTTCGGCAGGCGCAAGACAAAACTGCGAAAACAACCCCATGCACAGTAGCGGGGGTGTTGAAATGATTGAGCTCTTCAGTCGAAGATAGGAAGCTGACTGCCCGCGCCACTTTCGAGGCGCTGGGGCTGGTGCGGCTGCAGGGCTCAGGTCTCTCCCTTGTCATTGCGAGCGCAGCGAAGCAATCCAGTATCCCCCGGGGGAGACGCTGGATTGCTTCGCTGCGCTCGCAATGACGGCGGAGGGAGCACTCTCGTTGCACTCTGTGCGTTACACGGACGGTTCGGAGGTCCGGTCAGTCAAACCGGACAGCAAACAACTGCACGTATCAGCCGCCAAGCGACTTGCGGAAAAACACACGCTGATAGCCGTTCTGCTCGCGGCGCCCTGTTTCTTCCCAGCCGAGCGCGGGATACATGGCCAGATTTTCCGACATCTTCTCGTGTGTGTATAAGGTTATCTCGCGATAGAAGCGGCGGACTGCCTCTTGTTCGGCAAAATTCAGCAACGCGCGTCCGATACCGCGACCATGATGGCCTGGGTCAACGGCGACGTTGTCCAGAAGAAGGTGGTCTGCTTCGTCGATGAGGATCAGCACCCCTACGATCTCATCGCCAATTTCCGCCACCCAGGCGGCATGGTTCCGGATGTGCGCCGAATAATCGTCAAGCATGGGTCCTGGAGGTTTACCGATCCTCTCGATGTACACGCAGTATGCATCCGATACGATGCGTTCGATTGCAAATAGATCAGCGACCTTCGCCGGACGAACGATCATACGCTTTCCTCATCGCGGTCACTCGAAGACAACGGGCTCACGTCATTTCGCAGCATTTGGGCCGTGTTCGACAACGCAAACAAGCCGTTTTCTGGCATCGAGTAAGTCATTGGCTTTGTTAATCACGCGAACCCACAATTGCTCGATCCGAAACACTGGCAACGGCCGCTGTTCTGAGTTTACGCCAAGCCGGCGTTTGCCGAACTGAGACATCCCCTGCCCGTCGCATTGTTCGGCTTTGACACGTCGGGCAAAACACTGGCATAGTGGCATCATCGAAAGTTCGTAACACCCGCGCGGAGCAATCCGGCGCGGGTTTTTTCATGCCGGAGCGCACGTTGCCATGATCAAGCCTACGTTCGATCGGAACCGCACGACCATCTTGAAACTTGCGAACCATCTCACGTAAACTCGTCCACGTGGGGACAAAGCAGACTCCCCGTGAGACCTCGGTCCAAGCTCTGCGCAGCACGCCATTCGTGGAGCTTGCGCATGAACACCGAACGACACTCCTCTCCTCCAAAGACGATCGCTATCCTCTCACGCGGCGACGCCACCACACGGGCGGTCGCGACGGCGCAGAACAGCCGCTTCGTCCGCGTCTTCGAGGCACTCGCTGCTCTCGGCATCGAAGCCCGGCCGGTGATCTACGACGAAAATTTTGCGGCCGACGTCCGCGATCAACTGCTCGCGGCCGATGGCGTGCTCGTCTGGGTCGATCCGATCCATCAGGGCAAGACGCGCGAGGCGCTCGATCCGCTGCTGCGCGAGGTCGCCGCGCGGGGGCCATGGGTGAGCGCGCATCCGGACGTCATCCTGAAGATGGGCGTCAAGGAGGTACTCTACCGCACCCGTCATCTGGGCTGGGGTGCGGATACGCATCGCTATGACACGGCGGCGAGCTTCCGCGCCGAGTTTCCGTCGCGCCTTCAGGCGAGCGGCCCGCGCGTGCTGAAGCAAAATCGCGGCAACGGAGGCCAGGGCGTCTGGAAGGTGGAGGCGCTGCCGAACACGGACACCATGATTCGCGTGCTCCATGCGCAGCGCGGCAGCGTGCCGGAGGACATGCAGCTCGACGCGCTCATCGCGCGATGCGAGCCGTATTTCGGCTGGGGCGGCTGCATCATCGACCAGGCGTTTCAACCTCGCCTGCCCGACGGCATGATCCGCTGCTACATGAGCGGCGCCAAGGTCGCTGGCTTCGGGCAGCAGAAGATCAAGGCCTTGATCCCGCCGCCGCCGGAAGGGCCTGATGCACCCGAAGCGCAGCCCGGCCCGCGGATCATGCACGGCCCTGATGCTCTGCAATTCCAGGCGCTCCGAAGGTCGATGGAGGACGCATGGACGCCGCAGATGATGGACACGCTCGGCATCGACGAGGGCTCGCTACCGGTGATCTGGGACGCGGACTTCCTGTACGGGCCGCGCGACGCGGCTGGTGCCGACACCTACGTCCTGTGTGAGATCAACGCGAGTTCCTGTTTTGCGATCCCAGAAGAAGCACCGGCGGCGATTGCGCGGACGGTGAAGCATCGCCTCCTGCTCACTCGGGGGGCCCGCAGATAGAGATGCCGGCGAGCCCCGGTCGGAGCGAGCGCCGGGGCGCCGCTCGCTCGCAAGAGCCCTGGCCGCGGACGCCGACCAAACGCTGGTCGGCCGGCTGGGCCGCGACGGCTATTCGGCGGCCTGCGGCGCGCGCACAGGATATTCATCGTCGAGAACCACTCGTTCACCCGGCAGAAGCCCCCGGCCCTTCACCAGGCCGAAAATCGCGGGGATCACGATGAGCGTCAGCAGTGTCGATGAAATCATGCCACCGATCATGGGCACGGCAATGCGCTGCATGATCTCCGATCCGGCCCCGGTGCTCCACATGATCGGCAGCAGACCGGCCATGATGGCGACCACCGTCATCATCTTGGGGCGCACCCGCTCGACCGCGCCCACCATGATGGCATCGTGGAGATCCCGCCGGGTGAAGACATTGCCCTCGGCACGACGCCTGGCCTTCACCTCGGCCAGCGCGTGGTCGAGGTAGATCAGCATCACGACGCCGGTCTCGGCGGCGACACCGGCGAGAGCGATGAACCCGACCGCGACGGCAACGGACAGATTGAAGCCGAGCCACCACATCATCCAGATGCCACCGACCAGCGCGAACGGCAGTGACAGCATCACGATCAGGGTCTCGGTCATCGCCCGGAAGTTCAGGTACAGCAGCAGGAAGATGATCGCGAGCGTCACCGGCACGACGATCTTCAGGCGAGCGCCGGCACGCTGCAGATATTCGTACTGGCCGCTCCACACGACGTAGGTGCCGGCGGGAAATCGGATGCTCTCCGTCACGGCGCGTTGCGCATCTGCGACGTAGCTTCCGATGTCGCGGTCCCGGATATCGACGTAGATGTAGGTCGCAAGCTGGCCGTTCTCCGTTCGGATCGACGTCGGCCCGCGCGCGGCTTCGACCTTCGCCACTTCGCCGAGCGGCACGGCGCCGCCCGAAGGCATCGGCACCAGGATGTCGCTGGCAATGGCCTTGGGGTTGTCGCGAAGGTCGCGCGGATAGCGCATGTTCACGCTGAAGCGCTGCCGGCCTTCCACAGTCGTCGTAACCGTCTGGCCGCCGAGCGCCGCCGCGATGGTGTCCTGAACGTCCTGGATCAGGATGCCGTAACGGGCGAGCGCCTCGCGGTCCGGAACGATATCGAGATAATAGCCGCCGATGCCGCGCTCGGCGTAGGCCGACGACGTGCCGGGCACGGTCTTGATGACGCGTTCGATCTGCTTTGCGAGCCGGTCGATCTCGACGAGATCGGTGCCCATGACCTTGACGCCGACCGGCGTACGGATTCCGGTGGAGAGCATGTCGATACGCGCCTTGATCGGCATGGTCCAGGCGTTGGAGACGCCCGGAAATTGCAGAGCCTTGTCCATCTCGGCGATGAGACTGTCGACGGTCACGCCGGAACGCCATTGCTCCCTGGGCTTCAGGTTGACGATCGTTTCAAACATCTCCGTTGGTGCGGGATCGGTCGCCGTCGCGGCGCGTCCCGCCTTGCCGTAGACCGAGGCGACCTCCGGGAACGATTTGATGATGCGATCCTGCATCTGCATCAGTTCGGCGGCCTTGGTGACCGATATCCCGGGCAGCGTCGTCGGCATGTAAAGCAGCGTCCCCTCATTCAGCGCCGGCATGAACTCGGTGCCGAGCTGGCGCGCCGGCCAGATTGTCACCGCAAGCACGACGAGCGAGGCCAGGATCACCAGCGTCTTGGCGCGCAGAACGCCCTTGATGACGGGACGGTAGACCCAGATCAGGAAGCGATTGATGACGTTCCTGCTCTCCGGAACAATCCTGCCGCGAACGAAGATCACCATCAGCGCCGGCACCAGCGTCACGGACAGCAAGGCCGCAGCGGCCATGGAGAAGGTTTTGGTGAACGCCAGCGGGCTGAACAACCGGCCTTCCTGCGATTCCAGCGTGAAGATCGGCATGAACGACACGGTGATGATCAGCAGGCTGAAGAAGAGCGCGGGGCCGACCTCGGATGCTGCGTCGATCAGAACCTGCACGCGTGACTGATCAGGCCTCGCCCGCTCGAGGTGCTTGTGGGCGTTCTCGATCATGACGATGGCGGCGTCCACCATGGCGCCGATCGCAATTGCGATGCCGCCGAGGCTCATGATGTTCGAGCCGAGCCCGAGCAGCTTCATGGCGCCGAACGCCATCAGCACACCGACCGGCAACATCAAAATCGCGACGAGCGCGCTGCGGACGTGCAGCAGGAACACGATGCAGACCAGCCCGACGACGATGCTCTCCTCGAACAGGGTATGCTTGAGGGTATCGATGGCCGCATAGATCAGGTTCGACCGGTCGTAGACCGGCACGATCTCGACCGATTTCGGCAAGCTGCTCGCGATCTCCCTGAAGCGTTTCTTGACGCTTTCGATGACGTCGAGGGCGTTGACGCCGAACCGCTGCAGCACGATGCCGCTTGCGACCTCGCCCTCGCCGTTCAATTCGGCGATGCCCCGCCGTTCGTCTGGCCCGAGCTCGACGCTGGCGACATCCCGCAGCAACACCGGCGTACCGTTGCTGGTCTTCAGGACGATGTTGCCGAGATCGTTGATGCTCTTGATGTAGCCCTTGCCGCGGATGACGTATTCGAACTCGGAGAGCTCGACGGTGCGGCCGCCGACATCGGCATTGCTGGCGCGGATCGCCTCGCGTATTTTTTGCATGCTGATGCCGCGGTCGCGCATTCGCTGCGGGTCGAGGACCACGTTGTACTGCTTGACGAAGCCGCCGATGCTGGCGACCTCGGCGACGCCTTCGGCCTTGGCCAGCGCAAATTTCAGATTCCAGTCCTGGAGCGTCCGGGTGTCCGCCAGGTTCAATTCCCTTGATATGACGGCGTATTGGTAGACCCAGCCGACGCCTGTCGCGTCGGGCCCGATGGTCGGCGTGACGCCGGCGGGAAGCCTGGACGACGCGCCGTTCAGGAATTCCATGACGCGCGACCGCGCCCAGTAGATGTCGGTGCCGTCCTCGAAGATCACGTAGACGAAGGAGACGCCGAAGAACGAGAAGCCGCGGACAACCTTCGATTTCGGCACGGTGAGCATCGCCGTCGTCAGCGGATAGGTGACCTGATCCTCGATCACCTGCGGCGCCTGGCCGGGATACTCGGTATAGACGATGACCTGCGTGTCCGAGAGATCCGGAATCGCGTCCAGCGGGAGGTGAACCAGGGCATAGAGGCCGGCGGCGGCGGCGAAGCCGGTACCGAACAGCACGAGCAGCAGATTGCGCGCCGACCAGGTGATGATGCGAGCGATCATTTGTGATCTCCCGTTGTATTGCCGGGGCCGGCGTCGGTGGCTCGGGACGCCGCCTCACCAAAACCCTTCAACGCCGCCTTCAAATTGCTTTCCGCATCGATCAGGAAGTTGGCGGAGGTCACCACCGCCTCGCCGTCCGCCAAACCACGGCGGACCTCGACATAGCCGCCGCCGCGACGGCCAAGCTCAACCTCCCGCGGTTCGAAGCGCCCTTCCCCCTTGTCGACAAGGACAGCCTGCCGGCTGCCGGTGTCGAGCACCGCGCTGTCCTGTATCGCCAGAACGGGCGCGGCATCGGCCGTGGCGATGTCGGCATCGACATACATGTCGGGCAGCAGCACCGCGTCCGGATTGGCAAGCTCGATCCTGATGCGAACGGTTCGGCTGTCACGGTTCACCTGCGGATAAACGACGGCGATTGTCCCGCTGAAGGTTCGGCCGGGAAAGCTGCGCGCGCGCACGGCCACGGCCTGTCCGATCGCGATGTTGCCGAGATCGCGCTCGGCCACATCGGCCAGCGCCCAGACGATTGAGGTGTCCGCGATCCGGAACAGCACGTCGCCGGGATTGGCCCGCATCCCCTCGATCGCGTTGCGTTCGAGCACGACCCCGTTGCGCGGCGCCGACCAGCGTATGGTGACGGGCGCGGTGTGCGTCCTGTCCATCTCCGCGATGACAGGCTCGGGCACGTCGAGATTGACAAGCCGCTGTCGCGCGCCGCGGCCGTACATCTCGACACCGCCGACCGTCCTGGAGGTGATCGTCGCGAGATATTCCGCCGCCGCGGAAGCGACCGCCGAACTGTAGATTTCCATCAGCGGCTGGCCGGCCTTGACGCGCGTGCCGGTGGTCACATCGGCGACCTTCTGAACGAAGCTTTCGGCGCGCATCGCGATCACCGACACGCGCCGTTCATCGAGCTGGATCGTGCCGGGCGCCTTGACCGAGACCCGGATCGCGCGGCGCCCGACCGGTTCGGACTTCACGCCCGTGCGCTGGATCTTGCCGGGCGAGAGCTTCACCGTGCCGTCGTCGGTGTCCTCGCCTTCGTAGACGGGGACATAGTCCATCCCCATCGAATCCTTCTTCGGCACTGGCGAAGTGTCGGGCAGGCCCATTGGGTTGCGGTAGTAGAGGATCTTTTGCGGGGAAGCTGCCTGCTGCGGCTTCGTTCCCGCCCGGACCGCCTGATCGTCGTCGTAGACCGGCAGGTAGTCCCGCCCGCGATCGTCGTGCTTGGGGCCCGCAGACCAAAGCGGCGCACCGCTGGGATCGCGGTAGTAGAGCGGAGTTCGCTCCGCGGCAGCCGCAGCCGATGTTATTGCGGCATCAGCGAACCAGCGCGCATGGTTCGAATGCCAGTAGCCGGCCAGAACCAGGCCGCCCAGCGCAAGAGCCGTCAGGAGACGCAGCGTTTTCATGTTGCATATCCGCCCGCCCGCGAGCGCGCGTCCGTGTGAATCAAAAAGGGGAATGTCGGGCGCCGCCGGGCAGCGCCCGAACGCTCACTTGGTCGCGGTGACGATCACCTTGCCGGTGACGGTCTCAGGTTCGCCCTGCACCTTCACAGACAACGTCACCTGGTAGCGGCCGGCCATCGGCAGGTCGGTTTTGAAGGCGTATACACCCGGCTCCCTGGAGGGCAGCGGCGCGACCGCCGACTCCATCTCGGCCATCCCGTCCGGGGCCATGTCGACGCGGGTCTTGAAGACGACCGCGTCCGGCACCGGCTTGCCGGTCTGCTTGTTCGTCAAGCGAACGGCGAGCGTGACGTCATCGCCCTTCTTCAGCTGTGGATTAACGGGTTCGAAGGCGTAGTCGCCGGCCCCCGCCATCGCGGCGGAGGCGGCAAGCGAAAGGGTGGCGGCGAGAGCCGCGGTGCTGAATCTGGAAAGCATTGTCCTGTCCTCATGAATTGATCTTTCGCCGTGGCGCACGGAAGCGCGCACGTCTGTCGTCGTCGCGCGCAGCCATGCCGCGCGCGTCTCGGGCTTTGCGAGATCAGATTCGAGGAGGTCGGAAGGGAGGACTGGCGCCGCGGAAGGAGACAACCTGATCCGCGGGAATGGCCATCTTGCTCGCCGCTACGGCGAGATATTCGAAAGCGACGGGCCTGACATCGCCGAGCGCGATGATCCCGCCGACGCAGCAGAAGCCCATCCCGCACTTGTAGCCGCCGGTATGGGAGCCCATTCCCTTCATGTCGGGACAACAATCGTCCATCGACATGTCGGCGTCGCCGCTCATGTGCATGGTCTGCATGTCATCCGACGACATTGCGAGGTTCGCCGCGGACGCACCAACCGGCAGCACCGCCAAGGATATGGCGATGGCGAATGCCAGGATGGTGCGGACGAACTGCATCAATATCGACTTAGCCTTTGGGCTGGAACACTGTTTCAGTACCATAGACCGGAGCCAAAAACAGTCATTGACCTTGGTCAAGGGTTCGTGACCGAGGGGCGCGACGAGCTAGCCTCTTTCCATGCTGGGGGACCCAGACCCGCGCGCCCACAGCAACGCCAGCGGCCCCAGTGCGATTCCCGCCGCGAGAACGATGAACGCCAGCAGCCAGCCGGTCGGGCTCTGCGGGCCGCCAGCCGCGTCGAGCGCGGCGCCGGTTCCCCAGGCTCCAAGGGCTGACAGGCCGAAGCCGACGGTCGAGTGCAAGGCCAGGGTCGCGCCGCGATGTTCGGATTCGGCGGCGGCCGACATGCCCGCGGTCAACGCGCCGGAATCGGCCGGCACCGTCAGGCCATAGACGAGCAGTAGCAGCGCGAGCAGCCATGCCGGGGCGGTGGCGTTGAGCCCGATGACCAGCGCGACGCAGGCGGACGCAATCATCACGATGGTGATCGCACGATGGCGGCCGAATTTCAGCGCCGCCTCGTTGCCGAGGATGCTTGCGGGCATCGAGATCACCGCGAAGCAGAAGCTCAGCACGATGGGACTCAGCCATGAAGGTGCGCCTTGATGGACGACGACAAAGGTCCAGAACCCGACCAGCCAGGTACGGATGCCGTAGAGCTCGAAGCAGTGGGCGCCGTAGCCGAAGATGTATCCAAGCGCCTCGCGATTGGCGAAGACGGGGGCAAAGTTGAGCAGACGCCCCGCCTTCGGCGCAGGCCGCTGCTCCTCCATCAGAAGGCACGCGACCACCATTGCGAGGGGACCGAAGCCGGTGACGAGGAACGCCGTCCGCCATCCCCAGCGGTCGGCGATGAGTTGCGCGACCAGAAACGAGAGGCCGACACCGACCGAGAAGCTCGACGTGTACAGCGTCACAGCGCGCGAGGTGTCGCCGGCGGGAAGCCGATCCGTCAGCGCCTTCAGGCCGGGCATGTAGGCGCCGGCAAAACCAAGCCCTGCAAGCGACCAGATCGCGGTCGCCGACCAGAACCCTTGCGCGAAGATGCCGAACGCTGCGGTGGCGAGCCCGCTGACGATCGAGCCCCAGAGCAGAACGAGCCGCGCATCGATCCGGTCCGTCAGCGTCGTCAGCACGGGCACCGCGAGCATGTAGCCGAACGCGTAGCCGCTCGCCATCAAGCCGCCTTCGGCGGCCGAAAGGCCCCATGCCGGCATCAAATGCTGCGCCAGATTTGCGGACAACGTCACATGCGGCAGCAAATTGCCGACCTGGCCGATGCACATCACCGCAATCAGCAACCGACCGCTCAGCTTACGAATGGGTTCCTCCATCGAGAGGACGACAGCGCGATGATTGGCATGAGCGGCTCATGAACAACCACAACCCGCGCTACCGGCCTTCCTCGCCGCTTCATCGGCAGCACAGCAGGCTGACGCCTCCTCCTTCGCCGGGCCGCCGCAACATCCCGATGCAGTCCCGGCAGTCTCGACGCCACCACGCGTGCAGACGCCGGTCTCCGGCAGCACAAGCTCAACCCGCGCCGCCGCCTCCTTGTCACCGGCGAGATCGGCCGCAATCGAGCGAACCTGCTCATAGCCCGTCATCATCAGGAAGGTCGGGGCGCGACCGTACGATTTCATGCCGGCGAGGTAGAAACCCGGCTCGTCATGCGCGAGCTCGCGCGCGCCGTGCGGGCGGACCGTGCCGCAGCTATGTTCGTTGGGATCGATCAGCGGCGCGAGAGCGACCGGCGCCTCGATGGCAGGATCGAGCCGCAGGCGTAGCTCGGACAGGAACGAGAAGTCGGGACGGAAACCCGTGGATACGATCAATTCATCCGCGATCACGTGTCGCGCACCACAACAGGAGCCCGAGGCGATCTTGAGACGACCTTCGGAGTCCGAAAGATGCGTGACGCCGAATTCGGTCTCCACCTTGATCTTTCCGGAGGCGACAAGCGCGGCGAAGGTAACGCCAAGCTCACCACGCGCGGCGAGCTTATCGTTGTGGCCGCCGCCAAAAGCCTTGGCGGGATCGGCGCCGCGCAGGAGCCAGACGGGCTCTGTACCCGGCACCTCGCCCGCAAGATGCACGAGATCGATCAGCGTGCCCACGGCGGAGTGACCGGCACCGAGCACCGCGACGGTCTTCCCGGCATATCTGGAACGACCGGCCCCCCGCACATCCGGCATGCCGTAGGCGATGTGCTCGGCGCATTCATGCTCGCCGATCGCCGGCAGACCATTGCCTCCGGCCGGATTGGGGGAGAACCATGTGCCTGACGTATCGATCACGGCATTTGCGCGGAGGACTTCGGGGCCTTTGCCGTTCTGGTAGCGGATTTCGAAAGGCGCCTGCTCGCGCCCTTTGGTCTTCGCCTTGTCGAAGCCGACGCGGCTGATGGCCGTGACGCGGCTGGACGTGCGGATCGTCTCGCGCAACGGCGTTCGCATTGCGAGCGGCGTCAAATATCGGTCGAGCAATTCGCCGCCGGTCGGATAGGATTGGGGGTCCGGCGAATTCCAGCCGGTCGGCGCGAGCAGGCGCGCGGCGGCCTTGTCGACATTGTACTCCCAGGGCGAGAACAGCTGGACCTGTTGCCACTGGCGGATCGCATGTCCCGCTTCGGGTCCGGCCTCGAGCACAATTGGCGACATGCCGCGTTCGAGCACATGCGCGGCCGCAGCGAGGCCGACGGGGCCCGCCCCGACGATGGCTACTGTCTTCCCATCACCCATCTTGTCCTCCCGTAATTCTAGAATTTTCGAATAAGTGCGCAAAAAAATCAGGCCGCCGTTTTCGCATCCTTGCAGGCGGCTTCATCCGCACAGCACTCCGCCGCCAGGAAATCGACCAGGCCCCGCATCAGATCGTAATTCGCATGACAGACCAGCGTCGTCGATTCCCGGACCTGGCTGATGAGCCCGACCGCCACCAGAGACTTGATATGATGCGATAGCGTCGAGGCCGGAATCTTCAGCTTGTCCTGCAAGCGGCCGACGGGCATGCCGGAGTGCCCGGCCCGGACCAGGGTGCGGTAGATCTGAAGCCGTGTCCGGTTGCCCAGAGCTTCCAGGCGTGCTGCTGCGTCGTCGATCTTCATGAGCGGCATCCTGCGCGCGCCAGGCTCCGGCTGTCAACTGTATTTCTAGAATGTTCGAAATAGTGATTCAGGGACCTCCGCGTACCGTCTTGCAATCTGACGCCGAGGCGGCGCTGCGGCCGTCCCTGAATCAGATCTTCGGGATCTTGGCGCGCTCCACCACGCCGGTCCATTTACTGATCTCGGTCTCGATCAGCTTCTTCATCTCCTCCGGCGAGCTGCCGCGGACCTCGCCGCCGACCGCAGTCTCCAGACGTTGCTTGAGGTCGGGATCCCGGAGCACCTCGAGCGTCGCTGAATTGAGCCTCGCCACGATGGCGGGCGGCGCTCCCTTCGGGGCCAGCAGGCCGGCCCAGGTGCGCACGTCGTATCCCTTGATGCCGGCTTCCTGAGCTGTTGGGACATCAGGCAACAATGCGGTTCGCGCCGGCGAGGTCACCGCCAGACCGCGGATCGCACCGCCCTGGATCTGCGGCGCGAGCAGGACGGGCGTACCGACGATGACCGGAACCTCGCCGCCGAGAAGCGCCGTGACGGATTGGGAGTCGCCGCGATATGGCACATGCACGATCTCGACGCCGGCCGTCGCATTCAGAAGTTCTCCCGCAAGGTGATGCGTGCTGCCGAAACCGACCGATCCGAAGCTGAGCGCGCCGGGTTTCTCCCTGGCCATCGCGATGAGCTCGCCCAGCGACTTGGCGGGGTGGTCGCTGCGCACGGCAATGACGAGCGCGTAATAGACCAGCGTCGAGATCATGTCGAAACTCTCGGCCGGCTGGTAGCCGAGGTTCTTGTAGGTCGCCGCAGAAATCGCGTGGGCGCCGGTGACGAGACCAAGCGTGTAGCCGTCGGGCGCCGCCTTCGCGACGGCATCCGCCGCAATGTTGCCGCCGGCACCCGGCTTGGCCTCGACGATGATCGGTTGCCCGAGCTTTTTCGAGAGGCCGTCGGCAACGATGCGCGAGAGCGTGTCGGCCGCACCGCCCGCAGCAAATCCGTGCAGCAGACGGATCGGGCGCGACGGATAATTGTCAGCTGACACAGGGGTGGTTGCGAGACAATTGCCCAGCAGAAAAATGGCCACAGCAAGCCGCTTCATCCAGAGCATGGATGCTTCTCCCATTGATTGTTATGTCGTTGGCCGCAACGCGTTGCGGCGTCCTTCAAGTCGTCGTCGAGCCGTTACCGCGCGAACTCGGTGCATTCAGGCGAAGGCGGCATGCCCCAGACGTCGCGCGGCAGGCCGACCCAGACTTTCGGCCGCTGCGGACGATCGCGATGCCAGGGACGCGGCTCGAAATAGCCGAGCGCCTCGTCGGCCATGCGGTCGAGATCGCAAAACAGCTCGACCAGATGACCGTCGGGATTGCGATGGTAGATCGCGGTGTTGTGTCCCGGGCCATGACGAACCGGTCCCCAGAGCACGGGGAGCTTGTGCCGCGCGAGATGATCGCACGCCTGATGGATATGGGCGGCGCCCCGCAGCTCGAAAGCAAAATGATGCAGGCCACGATCGGGCGCGCGAGCGAAATTCAGCGTGTGATGCTCGAAGCCGCTGCGCATGAAGACGAAGCGATCCTCGATCCAGTCGGAGACCCGCAGGCCCATGACGCTCGCATAGAACTCCGAAGCCGCGAGCGGATCGGGCGTGCGAAGCGCGACATGGCCGAGCTTGGTGACAGCGAGGCCACCGATCCGCTCCTGCGCCGGTGTCGGCGTCCAGCCCTGGATCAGCTCGAAGCGCGTCCCTTCGGGGTCATTGAACGACAGCAGCCTGGAGACACCGGGCAAGGGATCGCTGTGAAGCTCCGGCCGCAGATCCGCCTGCTTCAGCGCAGCGCCCAGCGCCTCGATCTGGACGTCAGGAGATATCTCGAACGCGATGCTCTTCAGCGCCGCCTCGCCGGGCTCGATCACGAGCGAGAGCTGCTCGCAATCGTTGGCGAGAAAAATGCGATCTCGATCGCGGGCGACGAGGCCGAGGCCGATCACGGCGCGGTAATAGTCGAGCAGCCGCTCGGGATCGGGCGAGGTGAAGGTCGCGTGCCGCAACCGGGTGAAGCGTGCCATGGGTGCTCGTGTGCTCATCGTGCGGTCCATCCCCTCATGGCGTCATGATGATCTTGCCGAGCGCGGAGCCCTGTTCGAGCAGCGTGTGGGCCTGCCTGACCGCTTCGAGCTTCAGGACCGCCGAGATCGCCGGTTTGATCGCATTGCCGCTCAGCGCATCGATGACGCTGCGCATCAGGGCGCGGCGCCCGTCGCGGTCGTGGTCGTAGATGTGGAAGGAGAAGCAGCGTATCGCCGGACAGATGTCGAGGTGATCGCGCATCGCCGCCATCAGATTCTCTTCCGGCAGGCCGGCGAAGGCATTGTACGACAGCAGCGTGCCCCATTTGCCGAGCACGCCGAGATAGCCGGCAAACTCCGGCCCGCAAACGTGATCGAGCACAAGGCCGACGCCCTCGCCGCCGGTCAATTCGCGCGTCCGCGCCACCACGTTCTCGCGGCGGTAGAAGACGACATGATCGGCGCCGTTCGCCTTCGCGAACGCGGCCTTCTCTTCGGTCGAGACCGTGCCGATGACGTTCATCTGCGCGAGCTTGGCGAGCTGCACCAGCGCGGTGCCGACGCCGCCGGCAGCCCCGATCACCAGCACGCTTGCGGGCGCGCGCGGGTGGCGGCACTCGTGCAGCAGCGCATGGGCCACCTGGTAGTTCGACAGGCACACAGCTGCTTGCAGATCGACATGGTCGGGCAGCGCGTGCACGGCATCCGCGGGGGCGACCACATAATCCGCGTAGCAACCGCCCCGCTGGGACAGATCGCGCGCGCTCAGCAGCACCTTCTGGCCGATCGCAAAGCCCTCGACCCCGGGTCCGAGCGCAGAGATACGGCCCGCAACGTCATTGCCTGGATTGGCCGGCAGCGGCGGCATCCATTTGTAGACGCCGCGCCGGATCAGCACGTCGGGCTGCCCGACCCCAAACGCCTCGGCCCGGATCTGCAGCTGCCCGGCGCCCGGCACGGGCACCGGAAGCTCGACCACCTCAAGTGCATCCGGCCCACCCGGCTGACGCACCAGCACTGCCCTCATCTCACCCTGCTCCCTAGACGATATTTTCGAAAATCATACCGTTTACGAAAATTATTGCAAGATGGTCGTTGGCGCGGCATGTTGAGGCATCGATTCATTGGCAGAGCTATGTCCGACAGCGCCATTCGCCCCCGCAAGGAATTCGGCAAGACGATTGCCGCCGACATCACCCATCGGCTGCGCGAAGAGATCGTCGCCTGCGACCTTGCCCCGGGCGAGCCGCTGCGCTTCGACGTCCTGCGCGAGCGGTTCGGCGCGAGCTTCACCACGCTGCGGGAGGCGCTGACTGCCCTTGCTGCCGAAGGCCTGGTCGACGCCCAGGAGCAGCGCGGATTTCGTGTGGCACCGGTCAGTCGCCAGGACCTCGTGGAGGTCACCGATGCCCGGGTGCTGATCGAGGTGGAATTGATCCGCCGCGCGATTCAAAGCGGCGACGACGACTGGGAAATCGCCGTCATCTCGACGCTGCACCGATTGAAGCGGATCGAGCAGCGCGATTCCGGACATCCGTTGCGCGATCCCGAATGGAATATCGCGCATCGCCAGTTCCACCAGGCGCTGGTCTCCGCCTGCGGCTCGGCGACGCTGCTTGCGATCCGCGCCGACCTGTTCGACCGCGCCGAGCGCTACCGCCACCTGTCGGCCGCCTTCCGCCCGCGCCCGCGCGACAAGGCGGGCGAGCACCAGGCGATCATGCAGGCCGCGATCTCGCGCAATCCCGATCTCGCGGTGCAATTGATCGAGGCGCATATCCGCTCGACCTCCGACAACGTGGCGAAATACGCCGGCCACCTGCTCAACGCCGAATAGGCCGCAACCGCGCTTTCACCTCGGCGCGGGCTTGCGCTCGCCATTATTTTCGAAAATAATATGAAATATCGAAAATATGACCATTTGGGAGCGAAACTATGAAGCTGCTGTCGTTCTTGGCCGGAAATCGGGAAAGCTGGGGCGCCGTTGTCGAAAACGGCGTGGTGGATCTGGGCCGCGCTTTGCCCCAGTACCCTGTTCTCGCCGACTTCCTCGGCAGCGACGACTACGCGCGCCGCGAGGCCATCGTCGCCGCGCACAAGCCAGGGCTCGCGCTCAGCGACATCAAATACCTGCCCGTGATCCCGCGGCCCGAGAAGATCGTCTGCGCCGTGCGCAATTATCTCGACCACCACAACGAGGCGGTGGCGTTCGGCATGAAGCGCGAGATCACGGAGTTTCCGCCGATCTTCCTGCGGATCTGGCGCTCCCAGGTCGCGCACAATGCGCCGGTGATCCGGCCCAAGGTCTCGGACAATTTCGACTGGGAGGGCGAGCTCGCCGTCGTCATCGGCAAGGGCGGCCGTCACATCAGCCAGGCCGACGCCTGGAATCACGTCGCGGGCTACTCGATCTACAACGACGTCAGCGTGCGCGACTGGCAGCGCCACGCCCAGCAGATCGCCTCCGGCAAGAATTTTGTCGGCACCGGCCCGTTCGGACCGTGGCTGGTCACGCCGGACGAGATCGGCGATCCCACCAAGCTGAAGCTGGAGACGCGCGTCAACGGCGCGGTGGTGCAGTCCTCCGACACCTCGATGCTGATCTTCTCGATCCCGCGGCTGATCGAATATAGCTCGACCATTTTCGACCTCGTCCCCGGCGACGTCATCGCCACCGGCACGCCGGCCGGCGTCGGCTTCACCCGCAAGCCGCCGGTCTTCCTCAAGCCCGGCGACGTGGTCGAGGTCGAGATCGAGAACATCGGCGTGCTGCGCAATTCCGTCGTGGACGAAGCCTAGAGCCGCATGTCCTCCTAGGACATTCGCAAGACCACGCTCGGTGTCGAGACCGTCTGGCACGAAGCCGGCGGCCACGACATGCTTTGCATTTGGCAAGGATGAGCGCGGAGCGCCTTCTCGGCGCCGATGCAATTGCGCAACAGTGACGTTAAAGCTTCTACCTTAAGCTGAGACAACCTGTCGCGGCGAGTTGATCCATGGCAGAAAGCCGAGACGTCAACGATTTTACGGGGGGAGAATCGTGAGGCTTGCTCCGGGCTGCTTTTGGGCGGCTGCACTTTTTGCTTGCGCGTTCGGCTTCGGATCAACGGCACGGGCCGACTGGACCAGTTGCCAGAACAAGCCGACACCGGATTGTCTCCTTGAAGAAGCTTTTCGCGGCAATGGCGGGCCGCTGACGGGCAAGGACCGGATCGACGTGATGATCGCGGGCGGCGTGCTGGCCCATCCCGATTGGGCCGATGCCGCCGATATCGCCGAAGCGCAACGACTGGCGCAATCGACCACGGAGGTCACCGGCCACTATTATGCGCTGCTCGCCATCCCATGGCTTGTCACCGCCAATCAGAAACAGCAGGCGATCGATCTCGTCGCTTCGCTCAAGAGCACCCGGCAATCGATTTCGATCAACGAATTGGTCAAGGACCTCGTCAAGGCCGGCGATGTCGAAACCGCTCTGGCCCTGCCCGACCGCATGCAACCGCCACCTGATCTGACGGCGCTCACGCAGATTCGCACCAGCGTCGTTGTCGCGGCGATCAAGGCGCTCGCCGAGGCCGGCAAGACCGATCAGGCGTTGATGCTGATCGCCGACCAGAGATATCTCGCCGAGGCGACCATCGCCGACTTGCAAGCGTCGGTCGGGCAGGCCTTTGCCAAGCGTGGGGACGCGAAGCTCGCTGAAAGCGCATACGATCAGGCGATGCGGACTCTGGAGGCTGCACGCAGCCATGCTATCGGGGCCGCGGCCGGCCTGCAAGTTCGTTTCGCATCGATCAGGGTGCTGGCACTTCGCGGCAAACCAGACGACGTCAACGCCGCACTCCAGGAGATGCGCCCGTCGCTCGAGGATGCGAGCCTCCGCTACATGCGCAGCCAGGGCTATCAGCAGGTGGTCGCCGCTTTGCTCGAGGCCAAGCAGCATGAGGCCGCCCTCACCCTGGCAAAGTCGCTCCCGCCCGACGACACGCGGGATGCCATTCTTGCAACTATCGGGAGCTGGGACGCATCGAACCGGCGTCTTGCCGACGCCCGTGCGCTGCTTGCGTCGATGAGCAGCTCCCAGGAGACATTCGCGCGAACGGCTCTGCTTCGAACTGTCGCGGTCAATTCTGCCAGGGAAGGCGATGTTGCGTCAGGGCTGAAGCTCGCGGGCGAACTCCGCAATCCGCAACAACGCCAGGGAACGCTGTTCGCAATCGCACATGTGCTGCCGCACTAGCCGGATGGCGCCAGCGGCGCGCGCTCAATGCAAGCTGCAGCGACAGCGCGCGTAATCGGCGGGATCGTGGCTGTTGACGATCCTCACACGATCGCCGTGGTTGAGCTTCAGCGCGCGCAGCCGCGCCTGGTTGGCGATCCGCTGCTTACGGTCCATGTCGGCCTTGCGCTGGAAATAGCCGAGCACCAGCGGCATGCGCGGCGATGCGTCGAGCTGGCCGTGATGGAAATAGCTGTCGCCGGCATGCAGCAGCCATGTATCGCCTGATCGCACCGCGATGCCGCAATGGCCGAGGGTGTGGCCGGCGAGCGGGATCATCAGGATGTCCGCTTCCTTGTCGCCGAGCGCGCGCACGCCCTTGAAGCCGAACCAGTCCTCGCCCGGCTCATCGTAGAATGTCCAGCTCGGTCCATGGCTCCACTGCCCGGTGACATAGCGCCCCTCCGGCGGCGCCGGCTTGCGCTGCACCGCCATGTCGTATTCGGCGCGATGAACATGGATCGCGGCATGCGGGAAGTCCGATACGCCGCCGGCGTGATCGCGGTCGAGATGGGTCAGCAGCACATGGCGCACGTCTTTGGGTGAATAGCCGAGCGACTTCACCTGCTCGACCGCCGTCTCCGCCGGATCGAGCCTTGGCGCGGTCTGCCGCAACCACCGCCGCCCGAGCCGTTCAGGGGCTGCGATATCGCCAAGCCCGATGCCGGTGTCGACCAGGGCAAGCCCGTCACCGGTTTCGATCAGCAGGCAATGGCAGACCATGCGGGCGCGCTGGAACAGGCCGCCGGTGCCGTTCACCAGGCGGCGGCCGATCGGGCACATCGTGCCGGTGTTGAGATGATGGATTTTCATGAAATGCCTCGCCCGTTGTGAACAGGGCATTCTTGCCATCGTCCAATCCATAGCTAAAATATCAACTATTGATATTATCTCTAGGCATATCCTATGGACATCCGCGAGCTTCGCTACTTCGCCGCCGTCTATCGCGAACGCAATTTGACCGCAGCGGCGCGCGCCTGCTTCGTGTCGCAGCCGTCGATCTCGACCGCGATCACCCATCTGGAGGCCGAGCTCGGCACCACGCTGTTCCTCCGGCACAAGAAGGGCGTCGCGCCGACCGCCTCGGCCGAGCAGTTTCACACCCTCGCCCGCCGCATCATCGACGAGACCGACGCCGCGCGCAGCCTGTTCAAAAAGCCGAGCACCAAGACCACGCTGACGCTCGGGCTGATGCGCACGCTCGACGTGCCCCGGACCATCGCGCTGCTCAAGCCGATCACGGCGCGTACCGACGTTGCGCTCCGCCTCGTCGGCAGCGACGAGCGCGCCGATGCGCGGATCATCTCGAAAAGCATGCTGCGCGCCGACGAGCATTTCGTCGCGCTGTGGAGCGAGCGCTATGTTGCGGCCCTGCCGCCGTCACATCCGCTGGCGCTGAAGGACAAGCTCCGGACCGCCGATCTCGCCGGAGTCCCCTTGATCGATCGCTGCCATTGCGAACAGAGCGAATTCTTCGGCCGCAACGCACAGGCGCGGCAGACCGCGGCGATCGCGCAATCGGAAGACTGGGCCATGGCGCTGGTCGCCGCCGGCGTCGGCATCGCCATCGTCCCGGAAGGCATTGCGCGCGGCAATCCCGATGTCGCAGTGCGCGAGATCGAGGTCAAGGTCAGGCGCGAGGTCGGGCTTGCCTACCGCGGATCGGCGCCGCTGGTGGACGCACTGAAGGATTTTGTCGGGAAGCTTCAGAAGCAGCGACGCAAGCCGAAACAGATCCGGCGCAAATCTGCTGACCGAAGGCGCTGACGAGCCAGCTGCTAGCGCGCCGTTCCGCGGATCACTGGGACGCCGCGAACGATGCGAATACCGTCGTCATAGCATGCGACGTTGGGCGGGGGTATGTAGCGCTCGATAATGATGAGCGGTTGGCCGCACCCACAGGGGACACCGGACGTGACGTTTCCCGTCTTGTCGATCGAGCACCATTCGCGACGGTCGGGGAATGCAGCCCAGGCAGAGCCGTGCCGGAATGGACCCACTGCGTCGAATTGCGGCGCGATGACGAAACTTTTCGTCGCATCGATGAACCCCCATTTGCCGGTCTTGTCGTCGAGCTGTGCCGCGAGCCCTTCGGACCACGGCAGGCGCGGACGCATCAGGACACTGGGATCGCGCACGAGCTCCGCCAGCAGTGCCTTGTCGAGCGTCCGAAAACCTTCCTCTAATTCGATGCTGTATTCGCCGGTACCGCTGATCGCCGCGGCTCTGGCCAGCTTCAGCGGCCCAAGCAGTAGCGATCCGTCGTCCCCAATCACGGCCCATTGTCCGTTCTCAACGATCACGGCGATCCCGTCGTGAAATCCATCGGCGCGATCGAAGTAACGCCCCGCCAGAAGCTTGCCGTCGACGGCGACGAAACCCCATTTGCCGTCGTGCTTCACGGTCGAGGGACCGCTGCACGCAAGGCTCACATATTCGAACGCCACGTCCGGCGCGGGCCGCCCGTCGCCCGTCACGATCGTCCAGCGGCCCTGCTCGAAGCGAAGATGGCGGCCGTCGGGACACTTCGGATGATCGGAGCCGAGCAGTTCCGTGCCAGCCTGGTCGGTGTACAGCGACTTGCCATCGACGACGGCGCCGAGCTTGCCGCTGAAAATCGATGGTTGGGTCACTGCGCTCGACAGGATCGCGCCGGTCCGGTCGATGCGCCCCTCCCGTCCTGCGAGCCGATAGGGAGCCCAGCCGTCGCGGAAATATCCGAGCCAGTCGAATTTCGGATCGACGACGATCTCGCCCTTGTCGTTGACGGCGCCCCAGCGCCCGCCGCGTTGCACGATTGCGCGGTCCTGGCCCGCCAGAATTTTCTGGACGTGGTCGAACACCTCGTTGTTGACGGGCGCTCCATCCCGCCCCGTCAGCTGCCACCGCACCTGTGCGCCTGTGGAGCTGCTGGCCCAGAAAAAGCTACTCAGATCGTCTGAGAGCAGACTCACTTGCGCGAATGTCGGCCGGACGATCCAGCTCCCGCCGCTAGCGACGATGCCCCATCGCTTGCCGTATGCATAGGGAGCGAAGTCCCTCGACAAATCCGGTTGCTGGCGGCTGGCATAGGGCGGCTCCGCGACCAGAAAGGCATTTTCCGCGATGCGCATGATCGCACCGTGTTCCGCCGGCACAATCGTACGACCATCCTGGTCGATTGCTCCCAACTGATTTCCGACGACGACTAGCGCGAGGCCGCGATCGAACCTGCTCATCGACGCATAAGTCGGCGCAACCGCGTAACGGCCGGTCATGTCGATCGCACCATACTTCCCGGCGCTCCCGACCAGCGCGCGATCGCCAACGAACAGATCGACCCAATCAAATTGCGGTGCGATGACGGTTTTGCCGCCGCGGTCGATATAGCCGCAGCGGGCACCTTCGAATCTGCAGGTGGGGATCAGGGACGCGCCTTGCTTGAGGGCCTGGCTTTCCAGATCGTCAGATCCCGCCGCAATGGCAACGGGCAGAGGTACGGGGGATTGCCCACGAGCGGCCGGCATTGCCGCAAGAACAATGGCGATACCAAGGAGCAGACGAAAATGAGCGTTCAAGGCCGACAACCTCCGACGAGCCTGACACGATAGGCTCAACTTCGGCGATTTTTAGCTCTTCCCTGACGCAGGCGTCGGTCATTTGGCGGTTTTGCCAAATCGACCGTTACCTCATTGCGCTAAAATAGCCCGTTAGCGTGACCGCAGCCCGGATACGATTTCAGCCCTTCGAGACGACCGCGCGGCCGTAAGGCGGCTGTGCTGCGACCGGCGGGTTGGCGGTCTGGGATGCGAGCTCGCCGATCAGGCGGTCGGCGTCGGCGGCCATGCCGTCGGGCGCCTGGATCACCAGACGCTCCAGCGCCCAGCGATAGGACGAGACGCGCTGCTCGAGGCACTGCTGCACCCACTGGATGATCAGCGAATTCTCCTGCATGCGCTCGACCGCATCCTCCTTCTCCTTCGGCGAGAGTCCGGAGACGCGCGCCATGCTGGCGTTGCGTTTCTTGTCGAGGTCGATGACGCGGATCGCCGAGCCGAAGAACGGCTCGAAGCGCGTGGTGTCGTTGCGCACGTCCTCGATCAGCTGCGCATAGCGCGAGGAATGCGAGCGGTGCGGCTCGTCGATCAGCGTACGCCCGTACATGGTGCGGTCGAACACGACCTTCTGCCGCCACGGTGACGGCAAGGCCTTGTAGTCGCCGAACACGCTCTTCCAGGCGGGGCGCGACAGCGGCGGCTCGATCAGGGGATAAGCGAGGTCGCGCATCTGGCGCTCCTCGTCGGTGAGCTGGAATTGCGAGGGTTTGAGGCCGAGGCTGCCAGTGACCTCGGTGCCGAGCCAGCGATGCATGTCGTCGCTGCGCATGCTCTCGCGGGTGCGGCCGAAATCGCCGCCGCTACAGGCCCCCAGCGTCGCAGCCAGCAGCGCGAGCAGGATGGCCGATACGAAAGGCCGGATATGGCGGATGATGTCCGGCATTGCAAAAGCCGGACGCTAGCGGCGACGACGACGGCGCCCCGGCGCTGTGCCTGCTTCCGGCCCGCGATCGCCGCTGGTTTCGTCCGCCTCGCGCTCGATGCGAATGACCGGGAGGATCAGAATCGTTCCCATGTCCGGGCGCGGTGTGACGTCCCCTGACGAGCCTACCCGGCGACCGGCCGGAAATTCGATGATGGTCCCCATGTCAGCTCTCTCAATTGCCGCGCGATGAAATACGCCCCTGCAACATGCGGATCATTAAGATCAGCTCATGGTTAACGGGGTGTAAACATGCCCCTTGGACCGTAACCGCACGGAGCTAACGCCGCCCCGTCCCGTTGCGGCACGACAATCCCTTAAATTGCAGGGCCGGCTTCACGCCTCGTTTTCCTTAACGAGCCTTTAAAGGAACCTGCGCTAGGCTTGGCCGAAGTATCTTTTCCGAGTTGCGTACGCTTCCATGACCAAGTCGTTGTTTCCCGGATTCGACGGGCTGATGAACCTGTCCCGTCGCGAAGGCGTCGACGTTCGGCCGACGCTGCTGCGCGTGCTGACCGACCTCTATGTCCAGACGCGCGTCCATAGCGATGACGAGCAGCGCCAGTTCATCGAGCTTGCGACGCGGCTGATCGACCAGGTCGACGATGCGACGCGAGCGGCCATCAAGGCAAAGCTCGCGGTCTATCCGCAGACACCCGTCCCGGTCCTGCAGAAGCTCGGGCTGGTCGCGGCCCAGGAAGGCCGCAGGGTCCCGCTCGCGCGCGAAATCCCCTCTCCTCCAGCAGCCCCCTCCCCGGCCCGCACACCGACCGACGCCGAACTGCGCATGGCCTCGAACATGGCGATGCAGCCGAAGGACGCCGCCGAGATCCACGACATGTTCTTTCGCGCCGATGCGTCCCAGCGCGCGATGATCCTGCACAATCTGGCGCAGACGCCGCTGAAGGCCGCGCCGCGGATTCCGACCGTGCGCGCCAAGCGCGCGATCCAGATCCTGGAGATGGCGGCGATCGCGGGCGATATCGAGAATTTCACCTATGAGCTCGGCGACAGCCTGATCCTGCTCTCGCGCGTCGCAGCCCAGATCGTCGACGATGCCGGCGGCGAAGCGCTCGCGGTCGCCGCGCGCGCGCTCGACATGCCGAGCCCGAACTTCCAGCGCATCCTGTTGTTCTTCAAGCCGGAGATCGGCAACTCCGTGAACAACGTGTACCGCCTGTCGCGGCTCTATGATCGCATCAGCGATCGTTCCGCGCTGGTGTTGCTGGCGGCCTGGCGCGGCTCGACGCTCGCCGTCACCCGTGCCAAATACCAGTCGTCGCTGCATGACAGCGAGCGCCAGCGCGCGCGCGCGGGCGCAAGCCAGACGCGGCCGGGCGTACAGCCCGGCTCCGCGCCGGGGGTGCGGACCGGCACCGGCGGATCATCGGATCGCTAAATCTTCGCCAGTTCGAGAAAATGCCGCCCGGCGCGGTCCTCGGTCTCGACGATCCAGGCGTCGGGATCGAAACGAAGCTCCTTGGTCAGGCGTTCCTCCACGGCAGGCTCCGGCATCGGCAGCGGCCCAGCCGGCACGAAGAAGCGATCGACCGGACGGCCGTCGTCATAAGAGGTCTGCGGCGCCGGCACGTAGAGCAGCGCATTGCCGTCGAGCAGCGCCACCTTCACGAACACCGCGCCCGCCTCCTCGGCGCCGCGACGGCGCACCGCGCCGAACACGCCCTCGGTCTGGCACCGGCGCAGATAGGCTGCGACCCATATGTTGGATTTCAAACGCATCGACTAACCCGCGGTAGAACTGCGCTTGCGCTTCACCACCTTGACCAGCGCTTCATCAATCCGGCTCTGCCAACCCGGGCCCTCAGCCTTGAAATAGTCGACCACGACAGGGCTCAGGCGCAAGGTCACTTGACGCTTCGTGGGGGCCTTATTGGGACCGCGGCCCTTCCGCAGGCCCGGGAAGACCTCATCGAAAGTCTTGGCCCTCGCGAAGTCATCCTTGGTCCATTCCGGATTATCACTCACCGCACGCACGTCGCGCGCGGTGTACCCCTTCTTAGCGGCGGCTCTCTTCATAGAGCTCCCTTTCCTTCTTGCTGGCAGGGCGCATGCTGATAATGCTGACGCCCTCGGTTCCGCGAGTTGCAAAGATGACCGAGACGACGCCGCGAATATTGATGCCTATCGCACGCCAGCGGTTGCGATATGTGGCCAAGACCAAAGCATTATCGAAGAACTTCTCGTTGAGATCAGCGAAATCCATCCCGTGCTTGTCGAGATTGGCTCGGCGCTTCGGCTCGTCCCAAACGATTTTCACAAGGTTATTTTGTAACTACAAAATAATGGCAAGTCAATCGTGATCCCCTCCGTCACGCAAGGGGCCGCGAGAGCTTGGGATTATGGATACGTGCAGGCGTGACGATTATTCGACGGGATGGCCGATCGCGGCAGCGAGCTCGCGCAGCAGGCGGTCGGAAACCTGGCCCGTGACGGGCATCTTGTGCTCGCGCTCGAATTTCTGGATGGCGGACTGGGTCTCGGCACCGATCGCGCCCGTGATCTTCAGATTGCCGTAGCCGTACTCGGACAGCGCGCGCTGCACGCCGGCGATGCGCCGCGCGGCCGGGTTCTGTTGCACCGGGATCGGCGCCGGCGGACGGGCAACCGCAACGGCTTGCGGCGCCGACGTCGTTTGCTTGACCAGATTGGTCATGGGATCACTACCCGGGCGCGGCGTCGATGCGGTCGACTCGACGGGCTTTTCGGCAGCTCGCTCGGCAGGTTTGGGCTCGACGCGAAACTCGGTCGCCTTCGGCTCCAGCGGCGAGGTATCGGCGCCGACGGGGCGCGAACGCGGCAACGGGTTCGACAGCGGCACCGACGAGGGCGCGGGAAGATTGATCACGGTGCCGAACATCGGCGCCGGATGCCGGCCGGTCTGAAGGAACAGCGCGTTCGCAACGATCGCAGTGATCGCGGCGACGGCGACGAGGCCGGCCAGCGTGTCCTTGGGGCTGTGCAGCAGCACACGCATCACGAGGTTGCGCTCGGTCTCGACATCGATGACCGCGGCCTTTGCGCCAGCCCTGGCGCCGCGGCGGCGCGGAGCAGCTTCGTCCTTGGCAGACTTCTTAGGCACTTTTCTTCACCGGAGCAGGTTGGTCGTGAAGTTGTTCCAGAGTTTCCTGACGCAGCACCGGCGTCAAGGTCGCGATCTTGTTCTCAGCCGGCATTCTATCGGCAGGTTTGGCTTGCGGCGGCGTGTAGACCAGCGGCAGCCTGACGGTGACGGCAGTGCCCTCGCCGAGCCTGCTTTGTACCGTCAATTCGCCGAGATGCAATGCCACCAGACTCTTCACGATGGAAAGGCCGAGGCCGGTTCCTTCGTGACGTCGTTGATAGGTCTTGCCGGCCTGGAAGAACGGCGCGCCGATGCGCTTGAGATCATCAGGCGCAATGCCGACACCGGTGTCGCTGATGCGCAGCGTGAGCTGCGAGCCCGTCACCGCGGCCGTCACGGCGACCTGGCCGCCGCGCTCGGTGAACTTGATGGCGTTGGCGACGAGGTTGAGCACGATCTGCTTGAAGGCCCTGGGATCACCGGTCATGACAGGCAAATCCTGCGGCGCGTCGGTGACGAGATCGATGCCGTTCTCCCGCGCCTTCAGCGCCAGCAGATTGCAGCAATGCATCAGTGAAGCGCGCGGCGCGAACGGCTCGGACGCGATCTCGAAATTGCCCGATTCCATCTTCGACATGTCGAGGATGCCGTTGACGACCGACAGCAAATGCTGGCCGGAATCGTTGATGAGCTCCGCATATTCCTTGCGCTGGGCCGCCCCCAGCATCAGGGTCTGCTCCTGCGCGATCATCTCGGAGAAGCCGATGATGGCGTTGAGCGGCGTGCGCAGCTCGTGGCTCATGGTGGCGAGGAAGCGCGTCTTGGCGGCGTCGGCCGCCTCTGCGGCGCTGCGCGCCTGGTCGAGCGCCTGCTCGGAAAGCTTGCGATCGGTGATATCGCGCATCACGCCGACGACCTCGGCTTCGCGCGTGGCATCACCGTAGGGATTCTGGCGCCCCGGCTCCTGATCGAGCGGCCGGCAGCGCATCTCGACCCAGATGAAATCGACCTGACTGCGCTCGGAACCAGCAGGCTCGCGCCGCAACCGGAACTCGACGCTGCGCACGTCGCCGCGCGCGGCATCGGAGAGCGCCGTGAGATAGGCCGGACGATCGGCGACATGGACGCGGTCGAACAGACCGTGGCCGTGCAGTTGCGTCACTGATATGCCGAGCATGGCCTCGGCGGCCGGCGAGATGAACTGCACCGCGCCATTGCGCTGATGCCGGGAAATGACGTCGCTCATGTTGCGCGCGAGCAGGCGATAGCGCTCCTCCTCGCGCGACAGCAGCGCGACGCTGGTGCGCGCGAGCGACTCCGCGCCGAAGGCAAGGCCCGCAGCATAAAGAGTGGCCGAGGCGACGCCGAACGCCATCAGCACGCCGCGCTCCGCAGCGCTCGGCTCGTCGAGCGGCAGCCAGCCGAGCTGGCCGACAAGAATCAGCATCCCGACGCAGGAGAGCGCGAGCA
Source organism: Bradyrhizobium sp. GW821-FHT13H05 (assembly GCF_058804065.1). Taxonomy (NCBI): domain Bacteria; kingdom Pseudomonadati; phylum Pseudomonadota; class Alphaproteobacteria; order Hyphomicrobiales; family Nitrobacteraceae; genus Bradyrhizobium; species Bradyrhizobium sp. GW821-FHT13H05. The sequence goes on from NZ_JBXAPO010000002.1 coordinate 77,994, forward strand.
GAGAGGCGAAGGCCGCGACGCGGCGCGAGGCCGACAGTGCGGCTTCGAGGGGAACCACGACCAGCCAGACCGCGGCGAATGATTCGATGCCGCCGGTCGTGACCGCAACCGCCATGATCAGGCCCGCGAGCGCCAGCGACGACAGCACATGCGCGCCTTCATAGCGTCCGGTGCGCGACAGGAACCACGACAACATGATCGGCGCGATCAGCCACGCAAAGGCCGCGACCTCGACCGCGCTCGGCGCGCCACGCATGGCGAGATAGACGGGGAATGCGGCAAACGCCGCGAGGCTGCCCAGCAGCCGCGGCGCCATGAAGGCACGATGGCGTGCTCGCGTCAGCGCATCGTAACGCGCGGAGGGATGCAGCAGCGCATCGAGACAATCGCGGATGATACTCAAAACTGTCACGGGTCTCGCGCTTCGGCTTGCTCGTCGGAGAAGACGCGCCGGAACGCCTCCTTATCGTTGAGCCAACCTGTCAGAGCGACCTTAAACGAGTGCTAAGGCGGTAAGGCGTGCAGCCGGACACCGTGTCATCGCGGGGCTTTTTAGACGATTTGACGACGTCTTCAGCGAGGATGGTGAACACAGGGTTTCACCTTCCCCGGCATGGTTTCGAATTGGTGGATGCGCGGCCCGGAACACCACGGAGGCGCGGTATCAATGGAAAATTTACGAGATCTGAGGATGCGAAGATTTTTGCGTAAATTTTCCGCGAATTAAGCGGAAGGCAATCACTTGCGATTTATCGAGAGTTGCTAGGTCCAACGCCTCGCGGAGATCGCCGCGGCGGGATCTAACGTACAGGTCGACAAGATGCGCTTTCTGCTCCGCATCACATTCTGGCTCGGGCTGGTGCTGGTGCTCCTGCCGCGGGACAAAACGCCCGAATCGGAGAAGCTGCCGCAAATCGGCGCCGCCGACGCGGTTCAGGCTGCGACCGCGGCCGTCTCCGACATGACCCAGTTCTGCAAGCGCCAGCCGGCGGCCTGCGAGGTCGGCGGCCAGGCCGCGACCATCATCGGCCAGCGCGCCCAGGACGGCGCGAAGAAGATCTATCAGATGATCAACGACAAGAAAGAGCAGCTCGAGAAGACCGACAAGACCGACAGCAAGAAGGCGCCCGATCACACCGGCTCGATCGCGCTGGCCGGCGAAGGCGATGCCGCATCGAGCGAGGCGCCGCGCGACACCCTGAGCCAGGACGACCTCGCGCTGGAATGGCGCGGCCCGCAGAGCCCGAATTAACCGGCTGTCACGGCACGCGAAATATCGCGCAAGACTTCGACAGCCCAAGACTTCGACAGCCCAAGACTTCGACAGCGCAAGACTTCGACAGCGCAAGACTTCGACAGGACCTGCCGGCGGGCGATCAGGCTCGCCGCCAGCGCTCGCGCACCGCGCGCCTGCCGCCCGGTCATCTCCAATGTACAGCTCCCGGTTTGGTTGTATAGTTGGATGCCGAATATTGTGCGGCGGAGATTGCCTATCCAATGGTTTCACGAATTTTCATTGGTATTGCCGTTTCGAAACCAGACGAGCTCTCGCGGCTTCCCGGAGCCATACCCTCGGCGGTCCGGCTTGCCGCATGGGCCAGGTCGCAGGGCTACGACACCGCGTTGGTCACCGACAGCGCCCCCGACAACCCGGTGACGGCCGCGACATTGCGCGACGTCCTGGTTGAAAAGCTCGGCGATGGCGGCCAGGAGCGCGTGATCGTTGCCTTCGTCGGACACGGCCTGATCCGCGGCGGCGCCGAAGAATATTGGTTGCTCAACAACTGGCGCACAGAAGCAACCGAGGCCGTCAACTACATCAAGATGCGCGACCGGTTGGCGACCTATGGAATTGGTCAGCTCGCCATTATCAGCGACGCGTGCCGCTCCTTGCCCAGCTCGGCAGCACGTTTTGTGGAAGGCAACGGGATTGTCCCGATCAAGGACTACGACCAGAAGCCCGTCCAGACCGCCGACTGGTACGGCACTCAGGCCGCCCAGCCATCTTTCGCAACGCCACTTTCGGAGAACGAGGCCTATTGCTTCTTCACCAGAGTGCTGACCGATGCACTGCTGGGGATCCCGGCCGATGTGACGGAGAACGATCCAGCTCGCGGTGGCGTCGTTCGGAACGATCAACTGATGACGGTAATCGAACGCGAGCTGCCGCTCCTTGCCAGCCAATACGATCGGCGTCAGGTTCCAGACCTTCGGGGATCATGGCGATCGACGCCGGACAATATATGGAGCGTCCCCAGGCAATGTCAGGGAAACGTTCCGCCGGCCGTCGCGGTGCCGCGGCAAGCGGTCAGGCAGTTCGGTTTGTCGCCTGACAGGATCAAGGCGGAGCGGACGGAGCGCGCAACGTCAGCGTTTGCGGCCAAGCTCATGAGCGAAGAGCCGCAGCCAGGCACCGGGCTCCGATTGGCGAACGGACGTATCGAGGATGTCGCGATCTGCCTCCGGTTTGGTCAGGTCACCCGAACCCCCTGGGGTCTGTCCATCAATTTGAACGTGGGAGCAGCCTCGTTTGCACTGAGGCTGGAAAACGGCCGCTGGGCCGCCGGCGCGGTTTATAGAGATCTGATGGGACTGCTTGCTCAGGATGAACTGGGCATCGAGAGTTTTATCCTGGGCTCTTCATATACGCGCGAGGAAAGCGCAAGTGCGGCGCGCGCCGTGGCAAGAACTGCGACCGGACAACTGCTCGGCCAGCCCTACGACGTGGCCGCCAAGCTGCGTGAGATGAAGCACAGAGACCCCGTCTATGGCGCGCTGGCGTCATATCTCTATGCGCGCGGCAGCGAGATCGATGAGATACGCCGGCTGCTCTATTTCTACGGCGAAAGAGGACAGCCGGCACCGTTTGATGCGGTTTTGCTTGCCCGAATCCCCATTACGCGATCCGCATCAGGATGGTCGGCCCACGTTCCTGCCGTAGCTAAACGCACGCCGCGATCGCCAACGGAAGCAGCACACGGATATACCTTCGAAGCGACACCCGCCATCGATGTGTCCGTGGCCGGCGGCTTTCCCTGGCTTCGGCAGGGCTGGGCCTTGCTGGAGGACGACTTTCGTCCGGATTTCCGCAAGCTCTATCGTTTCGCCCGGCACCTGGCTCCCAGCACCTTCACGACATTCGTGCCGGACATCGGCGATGAATTTCAACGGCTGATCCTTCAAGGAGAGATTTGATGCGCATTGTCCTGGTGCATGGCATCAACAATCAGAACAATTCCAGCGAAGGAATTATCGACGGATGGCTGGCGGCCATCAAGCCGCACATGGATCCAGCCATTTTTTCAAGGATGCGCAGCGCCGACATCGCCGCGCCGTTCTACGGCCAGGTTCTGCATGAATGGACGGAAAAGCGCGGCCGAGGCGCCAGCCCCATCGCACAAGCCGCGGGTGATGCAGACAGCGACGAAGCCAGATTTTACAAGCGCGCGCTCGAGGAGTTCCTCCCGGCCGCCGGCATTAGCGAATCCGAGATCAGGGCGATGGAGGATACCACCGCGCCGGTCGAGCAAGGATTGCCGCACGACCGCCGCCTCCTGGCGTTGCTGCGCGCATTGGAGACGATCTCACCATTAAGGGGAAAGGCGGTGTTGCGGCTCATCCCGCAGGCCTTTACCTACCTGAACCGGCAAGGCGCAACGCGCGATATTGACCGGATCGTTCGCCCCCATCTCTCCGGCGACCCTTGCATCGTGATAGCTCACTCGCTGGGAACCGTCGTCACGTTCAGACTGCTGCGCGGCGAACCTGGTGCAGACGTCCCGTTCTACCTCACATTAGGTTCGCCCCTCGCCGTCCAGGCAGTCAAGCTTGCGATCGGGCCGCCGTTTGGCCGATGCTTCCGCATCAAGCGCTGGGTCAATGCGATCGACCCGAATGACGCCGTCACGGTTGGCCGGGCGCTCACTCCGACGACGTTCGGGAACGGCATCGAAAATATCGGCGACGTCGACAACGGCAGTGAAGATCCACACAGCGTCGCACGATATTTGACCAGTCCCGACGTCGTCGCCGCACTCACGTCAACCCTCTAGCCGCAGGATGTCAGCTCAAACCGGCGCAGCCGAAGCAGCCGTTTGCCCGCCAGAGCAGTTCGAGCGGCTTTGGACGCTTGCGATCGCCAGTACGCGAGGCGATCAGCCAGCTGTCGACCGCTACCTTTTCGCAACGGCCAGGCGTGCCCTGTCGCGCGTGGCCAACCGGCTGCAGCGCGAGCTGGTTTTGACGCTTGAGCCCGAGCACAGCGTTGCCGCCGACGTCAGCGATGCCCACGGGATCATGATGGGTCTCGGTTTCCTGCGATTGCTGTTCGATGACTGCCGTATGTTCACCGACTATCTGATCTCGAACTATGTTTCCCAGCACGCTGGCTTCGGTCCCACGGTGCCCCTGCCGCAGCTCATCTCGGCGCGCAAATTCGCCGATGCGGCGCTCGGTCTATTCCGGGCACATTTGCTGCCAAAGACCGAGGCGGTCGGCTCAGATTTCGATGCATTGATGGCGACCATGAAGGCGCTTTCCTCGACGGGAGCCACGACATCCGTCGCAGGGTTAAAATCGGCCTCGGGTTACATGGCAAAGGCGATGGACGACATTGCCGAGTTCAAGCGAGGCTATTTTGAAGGAGGTGCGGACTTTGGCGTCGAGCCTCTCGCGCACAAGCTCCTGCTGTTCGAGCGCATCCTGTGGTCTGCCATCCTTCTCGTGGTTGCACATGAAGCCTCCCATATCGTGCTTGGCCACATCTTGGATGTATCGGCCTCGACCGAGCGGATGCGCGAAGACGAGGTTCGCGCCGACGTAAAGGCGGCGGAGGTCCTTGCCGACGTCGAGGGGTTCGACATGCGCGCCATCGCGCTCCTGTTCGCATTTCTCTCGGATTACGACGATGGTGCGAATGTGCAGGAGCGCCATCATCCTTTCGCGCCCGACAGACTGAGCGTGCTGGCCGCGGCTGTTGCCTCGGATCCGGGACTTAGGCAGGACATGAATGCTGCCATGACGCTGGTCCGGCGCCAACAGCCGATCTCATTGCCTTCCAGCTTCCCGGTCAAGGCTCAGGCATCCTGCAGCTGGTCATTCGACCTGGAGGCGACGCTGCTGGTCGAACTGGCCTTTTCCGAGGACGTTTCCGACCAATTGCTCAAGGGGTGCGCCGCTGAAGCCACAATCGAAATCCGCGATCTGATCCACCCCGCGAACGTCTTTCGCCGCGCGCGCGTAACCATGCCGCTTCGGGATGGCCAGGCATCCAGCGTTCTCTTTGGCAAGGACGGCGTGATGGCCGAGCGCCAACACAGAAGTCTCACCATCGTGCTTCCACCGAGCTGGTGGATCGACCATCCGTCAAGCGCCGCTGCTCTGGCGAACATCGCGATTGTTCCGACAGCCGAGGAGCAACATTTCAGCTGCGCAGACAGGCTGACGGACGAGCAGCTACTCGGTTCATTCGAACGTCTGGCGTCAACCGATCCGGTACTGGCCGCGGTTGTGGTTCGCGCCGCTCAACTTTCGGAATCGGCGGCGCTCGCAGAAAGACTGACCTGTACGGCGCTGTCTTCAAAATTGCCGCTCGCCGATCCGGCGATGATCTGGATTGGTGAGCGGCTTGAGCAATCGGCCTCGCCGGAGGCCATACTCAATGTTCTTCCGGACGCCGCCAAAAGCAGCTCTCCGCGACTCCGTCGACTTCAGCTGCAATATGCCCAAGCGCTGTGGAAACAGACGACTCCCAAATGGCGCTGGTTCGGCCGCGGTCGCCGCGATACGGCCACCGTACGACGGTGCCTCGAGCTTGCCTGGAAGCAGGCGATGCTTGGTGCGGAGACCGACGACGGCGAGACCGCCGGGAAGTTCCTGCTGAAAATTCAGAAAGCGGCGCCGCGCGACGCGCTCGTGCAAACTCTGATCAAAGGGACCATTTATTACCAGAACGGAGCGCAACTTTTCCAAGCCGAACGGCGAGCGGAGGCCCAGCGGGCATTGCTGTCGTCCATCAGCGTATGGCAAGCGTATGCCAAGGAGAATGGAAGATCAGCCATCTCGTATCAACATGAAGGCGAAACCTGGCTCGCTCTGCGCCTCCTCCGTCCGGAGGCGAGCGGGCCCGCTTCATATTGCCTGCGTGAGGTGATCGCGCGCGATCGAGGCTTTGTCCCAGCTTACACCGAATTGGCCAAGCTGGCGATGGAAGACAACGACATGCCGGGCGCCTCGCACTGGCTTGACCTGGCGGCCCGAGAAGGGGCGAGTCACGAATTCCTGGCCTATGTTCGAACCGAGGTTCTAAGGCGCGTGGGCGAACGGTGCGAGCACCTCGGCAACATGGCGCAGGAAGCCTTCACGTCCGGCGAGCCGGACGCCGCGATCGAGGCCATCAATGCGTCGAGCGATTATTTTCCGCTCGCTCCCGAATTGCTCGCTTGCCGGGCACTTCTGGAATTCCAGGCGGGTCGGCTCGATCAAGCTCGCCAGTCCATCGCGATGTGTCTCGGTTTCGAAGATGGTGGCTTCGAGCCCCTGGTCACCCAAGCCGAGATATTGCTCGAGCTCGGACAAACCGAAATGGCGGATCAAATGCTGACGGTAGCACTTGGGTTTGCCGAAAACAGCGCGACAGACAAGCACGAGCAGGTCATGGAGGGCCGCGGCATTCCGTACAGTCTGGCGCACGCGCGATCGAGGGCCTACGCGGCTCGCGCATGGGCGAGAGTACAGCTGGGAAAAAGCGAGCACGCCCGGTCTGATATCGAATCGTCGGGCGCCGATCGTGACGATGGCCGCGGCTGCTATTACAGAGCGCGCGCGTATGCGGCTCTCGGAAAACCAGAGGAAGCAGCTCGCGAAGCGCGAGCGGCGCTCGCTGCGACTTACCTTCCCCTCTTTGGGCGTCTGCATGCCAACGCGGCGGAACTGTCTCCCTCGTGAGCCGCAGATCTACGGCTTCCAGCAGCCTGGAATCTCGTCTGGCTCTCTAAAACCCTATCGATTTCGCCCCCCCGCGTCCCTATATTGGCCTGAACGGGAACTTTGGGCCAGCATGACGACGATCGACGAAATCAGGGACAATTTCGAGCTTCTGGACGAGTGGGACGACCGCTACCGGTACGTCATCGAGCTCGGCCGCACACTGGAACCGATGCCCGAGGCCGAGCATTCCGCGGCCAACAAGGTGAACGGCTGCGTCAGCCAGGTCTGGCTGCAGAAGCTGGTCAATCGCGATGGCGGCGCGCCGATCCTGAAATACCGCGGCGACAGCGACGCGCATATCGTGCGCGGGCTGGTCGCGATCGTGCTCGCGCTCTATTCGGGCCGCACGCCGCAGGAGATTCTCGATACCGACGCGATTGCCGTGTTCGACGAGTTCGGCTTTCGCGACCATTTGACGCCGCAGCGCTCCAATGGCCTGCGCTCGATGGTCGAGCGCATCAAGACCGATGCGAAAGAGGCGCTGGCGGAAGCGTCGTAGCGAGCGCACGTCCCGAACCACGCACAAGGTGCCGCAGGGTGGGCAAAGCGCAGCGTGCCCACCACTTGCGTGTGATCGGCAAGAGATCTCGGATTGGACTACTTCCGCTTCCGCTGCTGCTGGCCCAATCCCATCTGCTTGGCCAGTTGCGAGCGCGCCACCGCGTAGTTCGGCGCGACCATGGGATAGTCGGCGGGCAGGCCCCATTTCTCGCGATATTGCTCCGGCGTCATGTTGTACTGGGTGCGCAGATGGCGCTTCAGCGACTTGAAACGCTTGCCGTCTTCGAGGCACACCAGATAGTCCGGCGCGATCGACTTCTTCAGCGACACAGCAGGCTTTGCCGGCTCGAGCGGCACGGTCTCGCTGCGCCCTGACGAGACGCGCACCAGCGCGCCGTGCACCTGGCTGATCAGGTTCGGAATCTCGGCGGCCGGCGTCGGGTTGTTGCCGACATAGGCCGACACGATGCTCGCCGTCAGCTCGATGAAATTCTTAGCCCCGGCATCCGACATGGGCCCGACCTTTCTCCACCTTGCGTCTCACCGGAGAGACGACGCCAAAGTATTCCGTGTCAACAATACGTTCGGCCAAATACAGGACTGACGAATATGCGCTGATGACTGCTGAGGTGACAAGAACGGCGGCGCTTGACGTGGGTGCAACGGGCGTCAGCCGCCGCGCTGGTCGAGATGGGCGCGCAGCTCGTCGATCGAGGCAAAGCGCATCATGCCTTCCGGCATCTGCGCTTCGATCGAGCCGTCGGAATAGAGCGAATAGGCCATGCCGTCGACGATGCCGGATTTGAGCACGGTCACCGGCGGCTGCTCGACCGCCAGCTCCGTCTCCGGCTCGGGTGCTGGCGGTGGTGGTGGCGGCGGAGCGGCCTCGGTAAAGGTGGAGGGCGAACGTGGTGGCGGGCGGCGTGAGGCGGCCGGCAGCTCAGGGGTGCGCATCCGATCCGGCCGCGGCCAGGCGTCATCGAAGCTCGCCGGCGGCGTATCCTGGGCGCTGGGTGCCGGGGCTTCCGTATGCGGCTGCGGGGATCCGTCGCCGGTCTTTGCCTCCGCGCGCTCGCGTTCCTTGCGCGAGGTCGAGGCGAACAGCAGGTTGCGCCGGCGCGGCGATTCCGGAGCTGCGGGTGGGGTCGGCGGTTCCGGCTCCAGCGCGGGCGGCGGCTCGACCCGCGATCGCTCCCGCCCCGGCAGTTCGCCTTGCCATGGCGGCGGCGCGGCGGACGACGGCGGGGCCATCGGCTCGGCCCGCATCACCGCAGCAGGCTCGGGCGCAGGAGCGCCGGTTACCGCCAGACCCGGCAGCACGGGCCTGACCCTGACCTCGGACGATGCAGCTGATCCGGCCAACCGGCGGGCGATGCCCTTCAACTCCACGACCACGACGTAGAGACCTGTCAGTAACATTCCGGAGCAGACGCCGATCGTGCCGGAGATTATGAGGGTACTGCCGAGGCTGAATTCCCTGACGGTAAAGCCAAAAGCGACCGCAAGGAGGCCCGCCACGGCGGCGACGATGCCCGCGATCAACAATGCCAACGTCATCGAACCCACCCCAAGCCGCGCATCTACACGCGACATCCTCTACCTCTAAGCCACGATACCGTCATACTGTGTTCCACGCCAACGGCCAATTGTGGGCAGCGTTCCTTAAAGGAAGGAAATCAGGGACTTATTCACATTCCCTTCAGCTACGGATCGCTACTGCTAGTCTGCTCCCAGTTGCAAGGATTTGCTGCGTCGCATCAGGAATTTAGCCATAATGCCCAATTACTTGGTAATGGAACTGCGCTATAGGGATTCCGGGGAAGTGGCCCGCGCGCACCAGCAGGGCCAAGAGGGGATTCCGGGTCACCAATAGCCATGACATCCATCACGACTTCGGCGATCGACACGCCTCTGCGGCGCTCGGTCGAACGGACTTGCGACGATCTCGCCATGCTGGTGCTGGCTGCGGTCGCCGTGATTGCAGGCTTGACCTTCCGCGACTACGGGCTCGGCTGGGACGATTACACCCACGCTGAATATGCCGATTTGTTGCTGCGCATGTACGGTTCCGGTTTCCGGGACACCGCAGCGCTCTCCTTTGCCAACCTCTACATGTATGGCGGCGGCTTCGACATGGTCGCCGCTCTCCTGCACAAGGTCATTCCGCTCGAGCTGTTCGAGACGCGACGTCTGGTCGGCGCGATCGTCGGCGTAGTCGGACTTGCGGTGACGTGGCGGCTCGGCCGCCGCATCGGCGGGCCGCTTGCCGGTCTTGCCGCGCTCCTGCTGCTCGCACTCTGCCCGATCTTCTACGGCCACATGTTCATGAACCCGAAGGACGCGCCCTTCGCCGTGGCCATGATCATCCTGATGCTGGGCCTGGTCCGGCTCGCCGAGGAATATCCGCAGCCGTCACCCCGCACCATCCTGATCGTCGGCCTGGGCGCCGGCCTCTCGCTCGGCACGCGCATTCTCGGCGGTCTTTCGCTGGTCTACGCCGTGATCGGATTCATGCCGCTGTTCCTGGAGGAGCTGCGCACCGAAGGCCTGCGCGAGTCGGTCCGCCGCTTTGCCCATGTGGTCTATGTGCTGCTGCCGGGCCTTGCGCTCGGCTATCTCGTGATGGGCCTGATCTGGCCGTGGTCGATCATGGAGCCCGGCAATCCCTTCGAGGCGCTGACCTACTTCTCGCACTTCTTCGAAAAACCCTGGAAGGAAATGTTCGACGGCGCGATCGTGTCCGTGCCCGACATGCCCTGGTCCTATCTGCCGACGCTGTTCGCGCTTCAGCTGTCCGAGGTGATGCTGGTGCTGATGGTCGGCGCCGTGATCGGCACCTTCGCGCTGTTGCCGCGCCGCGAGGTTCCGGCCCGCCGCAAGACCATCCTGCTGATGCTGACGCTCGCCGCGACGTTGCCGCTCGCGATCGCGATGGTGAAGCGTCCGGCACTCTACAACGGCATCCGCCATTTCGTCTTCGTGATCCCGCCGATGGCGGTGCTCGGCGGCGTCGCCTTCGCCTGGACCATGGAGCGGCTGCGCGCCAATCACCGCACCTGGCAGCCGGTCGTGCTCGCCACCTTCTGCTTCGGCCTTGCGCTCTCGCTCGCCGAGATGATCCGGCTGCATCCCTATCAATACACCCATTTCAACCACATCGCCGGCACCGTGCGCGGCGCCGACGACCGCTTCATGCTGGACTATTGGGGCCTCGCACTGAAGCAGGCCTCCGACGAACTCCGCGAGCAGCTGGTCGAGCGCCAGGAAGTGCCGCCACGCAATCGCAAGTGGAAGGTCGCGGTGTGCGGTCCGCAGCGTCCGGCGCAGGTCGCGCTCGGGCCCGACTTCACCATCGGCTGGGATTCCAACGCGGCCGATTTCGCCATGACCCTCGGCGAGTTCTACTGCAAGGGCCTCACCGCGCCTGTCATGGTCGAGATCAAGCGCGACGACGTCGTGTTCGCCCGCGTCTACGACATCCGCGGCAGCAGCATTTCCAGCCTGCTGTCGATCCCGGCACCGTAAAATTCTTCTCCTGAACTGTAGCCCGGATGGAGCGAAGCGCAATCCGGGGCCACACGACTCCCCGCGTTTCGCTGCGCTCTATGCGGGCTACGCTGAACTGCCGCGCTTTGCGGGCGCCTTGCCGTCAACCCCGACCAAGACTAGGCTCCCTCTCCGCAACAACGAGGTTCGGAGAGATCAGCCATGTCACCAGCGGAAGCGCGCCTGAAGGAAGTGCCGTCGAACATGACGGAGGCCGAGTGGCAGCAACGGGTCAATCTCGCCGCCTGTTACCGCCTCGTCTCGCTGTACGGCTGGGACGATCTGGTCGACACCCACATCTCCGCGCGCGTGCCCGGCCCCGAGCACCACTTCCTCATCAATCCCTACGGGCTGATGTTCGACGAGATCACGGCCTCCAGCCTCGTCAAGGTCGATTTGCACGGCAACCAGCTCTCCGAGAGCGAATACAGCATCAACCCGGCCGGCTTCACCATCCATTCGGCGATCCACGAGGTGCGTGAGGACGCGATCTGCGTGCTGCATCTCCACACCCTCGACGGCACCGCGGTGTCGAGCAGCGCCGAAGGCCTGCTGCCGCTGAACCAGACCGCCCAGCTCGTCACCCACGACCTCGCCTATCACGACTATGAAGGCATCGCGCTCGACCACGACGAGCGGCCGCGGCTGCAGAAGGACCTCGGCGACCACAACCACATGCTGCTGCGCAATCACGGCACGCTGACGGTCGGCCGCTCGGTCGCCTCCGCCTTCGAGCGCATGTATCACCTCGAGCGCGCCTGCTCGATGCAGGTGCGCACGCGCGCGCTGGGCACGCCGGTCTATCCGGTGGACGATATCGCGATCGACAAGAACACCGAGCTGCTCGCCAACCGCGACCGTGCCGAGCTGCGCGCGACCAACCTGGTGTGGCCGCCGCTGCTGCGCAAGCTCGACCGCGAGCTGCCGGGCTACCGGTCTTGAGATTTGGCGGATTTCGTGTAGGGTAGTCGCCAACACCCTCTGCACGTCACGGAATGAAACGCCGCCCAATTCCGGGCGGCGTTTTTATTTTGGCCCGCTCGTCATTGCGAGGAGCGAAGCGACAAAGCAATCCAGACTGCTTCCGCGGAGGGCTTTCTGGATTGCTTCGCTACGCTCGCAATGACGAGGATGGAGCGCCGGCCTACTTCACGTCCGCCAGCGCGGCGAGGATGCGGGCCCACGAACGGATGCCCTTCTGGAAGCTGCGCAGGTCGTACTTCTCGTTCGGCGAGTGGATGTTGTCGTCGTCCAATCCAAAGCCGACCAGCAGCGAGTCGAGGCCGAGCGTGCGCTTGAAGTCGGCGACGATCGGGATCGAGGCGCCCGAGCCCATCAGCACGGTCTCCTTGCCCCACTCTTCCGTCAGCGCCTGCTTGGCGGCAGCGAGCGGCTTCATGTTCCAGTCGAGCGCGATGGCGGGCCCGGCGGAATGGTCGCCGAACTCGACCTTGCAGTCATCAGGAAGCCGCGCCGTCACATACTCACGGAACGCCTTGCGTATCTTCGCGGGATCCTGCCCTTCGACCAGGCGGAACGAGACCTTTGCCGAGGCATGCGACGGGATCACCGTCTTGGAGCCCTCGCCGATATAGCCGCCCCAGATGCCGTTGACATCGCAGGTCGGACGCGTCGAGGCCTGCTCGATCAGGAGCCGCCCCTTCTCGCCCGCCGGGATCGACAGCCCGATCGGCTTGAGGAAGAAATCCGGCGTGAAGCCGAGCTTTTTCCACTGTTCGAGGATATCAGGCGGCGTATCTTTCACCCCGTCATAGAAGCCGGGGATGGTGATGCGGTTGTCGTCATCGAACAGCCCGCCGAGAATTTTGGTCAGCACCCGGATCGGGTTCATCGCGCTGCCGCCGAACACGCCGGAATGCAAATCGCGATTGGCGGCGGTGATCTTCAGCTCTTCATAGAGCAGACCGCGCAGCGAGGTCGTGATCGCCGGCGTGTTGCGGTCCCACATGCCGGTATCGCAAACCAGCACGTAATCCGCCCTGAACTCGTCCTTGTTGGCCTCGATGAACGGCACGAAATTCTTCGAGCCGACTTCTTCTTCGCCCTCGATCAGGAAGGTGACGTCGATCGGCAGCGAGCCCGTGACCTTCTTCCAGGCGCGGCAGGCCTCGACGAAGGTCATCACCTGGCCCTTGTCGTCCTCGGCGCCGCGCGCGACGATGATCTTGCGGCCGTCGGCGTGGTCGGTCACGACAGGCTCGAACGGCGGACGGTGCCAGAGATCGAGCGGATCGACCGGCTGCACGTCGTAATGGCCGTAGAAGATCACATGCGGCCGTCCGCCCGCCTTGGTCTTGCCGACAATGGCGGGATGGCCGGCGGTCGGCCTCACCTCGGTGGCGACGCCGAGGCTCGCGATATCCTTGGCGAGATGCTCGGCCGCCGCCTTGCAGTCGGCGGCAAAGGCCGGATCCGCTGAGATCGATTTGATCCGCAACAGCGAGAACAGTCGCTCCAGGCTGTTGTCAAAATCCTTGTCGATGTGATCGAGCACGGATTGAAGCTGCGCATTGGCCATGGTCGGATTCCTGACTTTTGAGTCTCAAGACGTACCGGGTTTTACCGCTGCGGCGGCGCCGGAGCCAGCCGCAACCGGCGGGTGGCGGATGTGCCATGCGAGGCTACCTGCCAGGACTGCGGTCGCAACCAGGTTATTGCCCCAGGCCTGGATGACATTGGGAAACCACGGCAGCGCCAGCAGCATGAGAATTCCGGCGGCGCCCAGCGCGAGCCAGGTTCCCAGCCGCACATTCGCCCGCTCATCGAAGGCGGCGCGATGCATCAGCACCGTCATCGGGAAGAACAGCCATATGAAATAGTATTGCCGCGCGAGCGGCGAGGCCACCGTCATCAGGCAGAACAGGATGCCGAGCTCCTCGGCATCCGAGCGCGCCGTTCGCCGCCGCTGTGGCGGCATGACCGCGACGAAGCCGAGCCCGAGCAGTGCCGACACCGCCAGCACGATCCAGTTCGCCGTCTTGTAGTCGACGTCGATGATATTCATCGTGCGCGGCGGCTTGTTGGGGTCCTCCTGATTGTAGTTGATCGGGCGGACCAGGCGGTGCGTGACGGCAATGAGGGACTGATTGACCCACGACCAGTTCTGCTCGTCGCGCTGCCCGAAGCCTTTCTCCGAGCTCGATCCCACCATGCCCTGGTACCAGGTCTTGAGCTCGGCCGCGTTGCGCTCGAAGCCGCGGATCGGGGCCGGCGCGATATAAAGAAGGATGCCGGTGAAGGCGACTGTCGCGACGACGGCAGTCCATTGCCGCCGCCAGACCAGATACGGCAGCACCGCGATTGGAAACACCTTGATGGCGGTGGCGAGCGCGAACATGAGGCCCGCGAGCGAGGATCGCTGACGCTGCAAGCACCAGAACCCCCACAGCATCATAGCCAGCAGGACCAGGTTCGGCTGGCCGAGATCGAATTGATCGAACACGAAGGTCACGGTGACGAAGGCAGGCAGCGCTTCCAGCCAGGGACCGGCCTTGCGGCCCGATCCCGTCATGGCATTGGACAGCATCCCCGTGTACCACCATGCCGCCACGTTCAGGATCGACAGGACGATGTAGAGCGTGAGCTTGCCGAACCAGCTCGGGATCGCCAGCAATATCGCGGGCAGCGGCGGATAGATGAATTCGAACTGGTGATTGAGCGCGCTCGGATAGAGCGATCCGCCTTGCAGCACTTGCTGCCCGGCCCAATACCAAAGCGAATAGTCCTTGGTCTTGCCATTGCCGAATATCTCCGGACCGATGACATCCGCGGTCAGGATCAAGCAGCAGAACAGGAAGAGCAGATCGAGCGGCGCACGCAGCGAGAGGGTTCGGAATGCGCCCGGTTTGTCTGATAGATTCGGTGATGTCACATTATGTCCAGTCGGCAACATGTAGCACGTAGCAGACCGGCGGACGCTTGGAGAGTCCCCCTCACCTGAAATTGTGGTGGTCGTGATGGGCAGTTTCCCCGCGGCCATCCTTCGAGATGAAGGCCGAGGTCAAGCAAGCCGACAGGGACTGCCTCAATCCGAGCTTGGCTGCCTACCTTCGCAGCAATCCGCCGAGCGCGCCGCGGACCAGCGTGCGGCCGATCGAGCCGCCGAGCTGGCCGCCGACGGACTTGCCGAGATTGGCGGCCATTCCCCCGATCACCTGGTTGGTGACCGATCGCGTCACGTCGCGCGCGATGACCTGGCCGGCCGACAGCCGGCCGCGCTTGACGTTGGTGCCGAAGATGGTGCCGACGATCGATCCGATCTGGCCGAGGATGCCGCCGCCTCCACCGGACTCTTCGGCGGGGGCCGTCGCAGCCGTGCCGGCGATGCGCTTCTGGATCATCTCGTAGGCGGACTCGGCGTCGACGGCGGTGTCGTATTTGCCCTTCACCGGGCTCGCATCCATGATCGCCTTGCGCTCTTCCGGCGTGATCGGTCCGATCCGGGCCGATGGCGGCCGGATCATGACACGCTCGACCATCGCCGGCGTGCCGTTGCCTTCGAGGAAGGACACCAGCGCCTCGCCCTTGCCGAGCTCCATGATCACCTTGGCGGTATCGAGCTTGGGGTTGGGCCGGAAGGTCTGGGCTGCAGCGGCGACCGCCTTCTGGTCGCGCGGAGTGAACGCGCGCAACGCGTGCTGCACCCGGTTGCCCATCTGCCCGAGTACGCGGTCCGGAACGTCGATCGGGTTTTGCGTCACGAAGTAGACGCCGACCCCCTTGGACCGGATCAGGCGGACCACCTGCTCGATCTTGTCCATCAGCGCCTTCGGCGCGTCGTTGAACAACAGGTGCGCCTCGTCGAAGAAGAACACCAGCTTCGGCTTGGGCAGATCGCCGGCCTCGGGCAGCTCCTCGAACAGCTCCGACAGCATCCACAACAGGAAGGTCGCGTAAAGCCGCGGGCTCTGCATCAGCTTGTCGGCGACGAGGATGTTGACCATGCCGCGGCCGTCGCGGTCGGTCTTCATGAAATCCTTCAGCGTCAGCGCCGGCTCGCCGAAGAATTTGGTAGCGCCCTGGTTCTCCAGCACCAGGAGCTGGCGCTGGATGGTGCCGACGGTGGCCTTGGTGACGTTGCCAAAGCCCTGCGCCGCTTTCTTGATGTCGGCAAGCGGGCCGTCCTCGGCATCCGTCCCCTTCTTGCCGGCATCCGGCACGATGGCGTCGAGCAGCGCGCGCAGATCCTTCATATCGATGAGGGTCAGCCCGGCGTCGTCGGCGACGCGGAAGGCGACGTTAAGCACGCCTTCCTGCACATCGTTCAGGTCGAGCATGCGCGCCAGCAGCAGCGGCCCCATTTCGGTGACCGTCGCCCGCACCGGATGGCCCTGCTCGCCGAAAACATCCCAAAATACCGTAGAGAACTGGTCGGGCTGGAACGTCAGCCCCATCTCGGAGGCGCGCTTGACGATGAAGTCTTTGGCTTCACCGACCTCGGAGATGCCGGAGAGGTCGCCCTTGATGTCGGCCGCGAAGACCGGAACGCCGGCGCGCGCAAATCCTTCTGCCATGACTTGCAGCGTCACCGTCTTGCCGGTTCCGGTTGCACCGGTGACGAGGCCATGGCGATTGGCGAGCGCCAGTGTCAGCCATGCCTGCTCGTCTCCCTTGCCGACGAAGATCTTGTCGTCGGTGTCGCCGAGCTTGCTGTCCTGTGCCGTCATTATTCTCTCTGATCTCTCTGCCGTGTTTCGCGTATTGAAACTCGAATGCACCAGTTCCGTAGTTTAACGCATGTTGCGCGCCGATTAAAACCGTTCAACGCGCCCTGAGCATGCGACATTGTCGGAAACATGCGGACGACATCAGCCGAAAGTAGGAACGAGACGTTCGCACCGCGGCAATTCTTCGCTGATTCCATCTCCGCTCTTGCATCGCTGCAACACTTTTCGCGCGTTCGAAGATGAATCGCATGTTCGCCTCCGTTCATAGCTTGTATTTCACATCACACCGGCTCAAGATCATTTTCGAAAACAATACTCCGGCATGTGAACCGGCTGAGGGGCAGGCCATATGGACGAGCTGATCGGACGGCTGGCGTCGAACGCCAGCATAGATAATGCTGTCGCGGAAAAGACCGTCGGCATTATCCTGGGCTTCCTCCGCAACGAGGGTCCCTCCGACAGCGTCCAGGCCCTGATCGACCAGATCCCAGGTGCAGAAGCAGCCATCGAGGCGTCCAAGAGCGGCGGCGGACTGTCGCGGCTGATGGGCGGCGGCCTGATGGCGGTCGGCACGCGCCTGATGAGCCTGGGTCTTGGCATGTCCGACATTCAGACGATTGCCCGTGAACTTTTCCGCTTCGGCCGAGACAAAATCGGAGCGGATCAGATGGGCAAGATCATCGCGGGGACACCGGGCCTCAGCCAATTCGCCTGAAGCCTGCGCATTTCATATCGAGTATCATGACATATCCCATTTCCGAGATTGAGGGCCTGTCGGCCTTTGCCGCCAACAAGTTGAAGGCGCAGGGAATCCGCACCACCGACGCGCTGCTCGAGGCGGCCTCGACCGTAAAGGGCCGCAAGACGCTCTCCGCCAAGACCGGCATCAGCGAGCAGCAGCTGCTGGAATGGGCCAACGTTTCCGACTACATGCGCATCCCCGGGATGGGCCGCGCCAAGGTCGGCCTGGTCCGCGCCGCCGGCGTCACCACCGTGCGCGAGCTCGCCTATCGGAATCCGGCAAGGCTCGCCCAGAGCATGCGGGACGCCAACGAGAAGAAGAAGCTCGTCCGCATCCTTCCGTCCGAGAAATCGGTCGGCGACATCATCGCCAAGGCCAAGAAGCTGCCGCCGAAGATTACGTATTAGGGCGAGGACGAAACTGGGCAGATAGAGTACCGCCCCTTCCAGGTCGTCATTGCGAGCGCAGCGAAGCAATCCAGAGTCTCTCCGCAGAGGCAGCCTGGATTGCTTCGCTGCGCTCGCAACGCCGGAGTCTGGGCAGGAGCATCGCTCCCTCATGGACCCCGGAGCGCATCGGAGCGGCGCGTGTTGCCGCCAATCCCGGCTTGAATCCCCCCTCCCCGACCGCTAAAGCGGGCCGCATGAATGCCTCGCCCTCTCCATCCGTCCCGCCGGCAGTCTCGGCCGGGACCGACGTGCTGCGGACGCTGCTGGAACGACCGATCCCGGCGGTGATGGGCGTGCTCAACGTCACCCCGGACTCCTTCTCCGACGGCGGAAAATTCATCGCCCCCGAGGAGGCTCTGAAGCGGGCGCGGGCGATGATCGAGGCCGGCGTCGACATCATCGACATCGGCGCCGAATCCACCCGACCCTACACCGGCGCCAAGGCCGTGACGGCGGCGGACGAGCTCGCCCGGCTGAAGCCGGTGCTGGCAGGCCTCGTTGCGCTCGGCGTACCGGTGTCGATCGACAGCATGAAGGCCGAAGTGGTCGCCTTCGCGCTCGACCAGGGCGTGGCGATCGCCAACGATGTCTGGGGCCTGCAGCGCGACGCCGCGATGGCGCCGCTGGTCGCCGCGAAGCGCGCGCCTGTCATCGTCATGCACAACCGCGACAGCGTCGATCCCGCCATCGACATCGTCGTGGACATGAAGGCGTTCTTCATGCGCTCGCTCGACATCGCCGCCAAGGCCGGCATCGCGCGCGAAAAAATCGTGCTCGATCCCGGCATCGGTTTCGGCAAGACGGCCGAGCAGAGCATGATTGCACTGGCGCGGCTTGGCGAGCTCGAAATGTTCGGCCTGCCGATCCTGGTCGGTGCCTCGCGAAAACGCTTCATCGCCTCGGTGTCGCCATCCGAGCCATCGGGGCGGCTCGCCGGCTCGATCGCCGCGCATCTGATCGCCGCGCAGAAGGGCGCGAAGATCATCCGGACCCATGACGTCGCCGAGACCTTGCAGGCCCTGCGGGTCGCCCACGCAATCGAGAGCAAGCCAGAGAACACGCAATGACCGATACGATCTTCGTCACCGGCCTGTCGATCCATGCTCGCCACGGCGTGATGGATCACGAGACCGAAGTCGGCCAGCGTTTTGTCATCGACCTCGAACTCTATACCGACCTGTCGGAGCCTTCACGCTCCGACAAGCTCGCCGATACGGTATCCTACGCCGAGGTCGTGGCGACCACGACGGCGGCGTTCAAGAACACCAATTACAAGCTGCTGGAGCGCGCGGCCGGCGCGGTCGCCGATGCCATCCTGTCGCACTTCCCGCGCATCCGCGCGGTGAAGATCACCGTGCACAAGCCGCATGCGCCCATCGCCGCGATCTTCGACGACGTCGGCATCATGCTGACGCGCTCGCGGCACCCCTGATATGGCGAGCGTGCTCATCGCCCTCGGCGGCAATGTCGGCGATGTCCGCGCGACATTCCGCAAGGCGATCTCGCACATCTGCGGCATGGCGCAGGCCGCCATGATCGCACGCTCCTCGGATTACGCGACGCCGCCCTGGGGCGACGAGGACCAGGATCCCTTCATCAATGCCTGCGTCGAGATCGAGACCGACCTCGATCCGCATGCGCTGTTGTTCGTGATGCAGAAGGTCGAGCAGAAATTCGGCCGTATCAGGGACAAGGATCGGCAATGGGGGCCGCGAACGCTCGATCTCGACATGATCGCCTATGACGATGTGTCATTCCAGAAGCCCGACCTGACCCTGCCGCATCCGCGCCTGTTCGAGCGCGCTTTCGTGCTGGTACCGCTGGCCGAGATCGCGCCGGACCGGGTGATCGCAGGCATTCGTGTGCGCGACGGGCTCGCCAGCGTCTCGACGCAAGGCATTGAGCGGCTTCCGGATACCGGTTAACCAAAAACAACCGTTTGCAGGGGCGGCCCGCCGTGGCAATTTCGCCTGCGAATAACAAGATTTTGGGAGCCCTTGGCCGTATGACCTCCGTGACTGACGACCTGCCGCTGGCGGCCGATTTTCCCAAGGCGACCATCGAAGACTGGCGCAAGCTGGTCGATGGCGTGCTCAAGGGCGCGCCGTTCGAGAAGCTGGTCGGCAAGACCTATGACGGACTCAAGATCGACCCGCTCTATCCGCGCGCCAAGGGCGTCGCGCCCGTGGTCGGACGGGCTGCAGCCACGCCGTGGCAGATCATGCAGCGGGTCGATCATCCCGACGCTGTGGCCGCGAATGCGCAGGCGCTGACCGATCTGGAGAACGGCGCAACGGGGCTTTCGCTGGTGTTCGCCGGTGGCAACGGCGCCCATGGTTTCGGCCTGGAACCGACGGCCGATGCGGTCGCAAAGGTCCTGAAGGATGTCCATCTCGACGCCGGCATCGGCATCGAGCTCCAGATCGGTCCGCAATCGCGGATGGCCGCGATCCATGTCGCGGAATATGTGAAGAGCAAGGGCCTCGCCCCCGCGGCCTGCAACATCCGCTTCGGCCTCGATCCGCTCGCGGCCGGCGCGGTGTGGGGCCACAGCCCTTATACCTGGGAGGAGATCGCTCCCGCCGTCACCGGCGCCATCAAGGGCCTCGCCGCGCTCGGCTTCAAGGGACCGTTCGCGTCCGCCGACGGGCGCGTGATCCACGATGCCGGAGGCTCCGAGGTGCAGGAGCTTGCCTTCGTGCTCGCTTGCGGCGTCGCCTATCTTCGCGCGATCGAAGGCGCCGGCGTTCCGCTGGAAGCCGCGCAGGACATGGTCTATGCGCGGCTCTCTGCCGATGCCGACCAGTTCCTGACCATGGCCAAATTTCGCGCGCTGCGGCTGTTATGGGCGCGCATCGAGACCGCGTGCGGGCTGACGCCAAAGCCGCTGTTCATTGCCGCCGATACGGCCTGGCGGATGCTGACGCAGCGCGACCCCTATGTGAACATGCTGCGCGCGACCATGGCGACGTTCGCGGCGGGCCTTGCGGGCGCCAATGCCATCACCGTGCTGCCGCATACGCTGGCGCTTGGCCTGCCCGATCCGTTCGCGCGGCGCGTGGCGCGCAACACGCAGCTTCTTTTGCTGGAAGAAAGCAACCTCGCCAAGGTCAGCGATCCCGCGGCCGGCGCCGGCGGCATCGAGACACTGACCGCGCAGCTCTGCGACGCCGCCTGGGTGCTGTTCCAGGAGAGCGAGACAGCTGGCGGCGCCTTTGCCGCGCTTCAACAGGGCCTGTTCCAGAGCAAGGTCGCGGCCGCGCGAAAAGCGCGTGACGCCAACATCGCAAAGCGCCGCGACGTGCTGACCGGCGCAAGCGAGTTTCCGAACCTGCATGAGCGCGAGACGGCAGTGCTGAAGGCAACGCCCGTCGCGCTCGCGCCTTACGGCGAACAAAAGTACAAGTTCGATGCGCTGCCGCCGATCCGGCTGGCGCAGCCATTCGAGGCGCTGCGCGACAAATCCGACGCGGCGCTGAAGGCGCGCGGCGCGCGGCCAAAAGTGTTTCTGGCCAATCTCGGCGCGCCCGCCGATTTCACGGCGCGCGCGACGTTTGCAAAAAGCTTCTTCGAGGCCGGCGGCATCCAGGCCGTCGACAGCGAGGGTTTTGCCGATCCGGCCAAGCTGGCGGCCTCGTTCAAGGCTTCGGGCGCCGAGCTTGCCTGCCTTTGTTCCAGCGACAAGGTCTATGCGGAACACGCCGAAGCCGCGGCACAGGCCCTGCAAACCGCAGGCAGCAGGCTTATCTATCTGGCAGGCCGCCCGGCCGAGGCCGAAGCGGCACTGCGTGCCGCCGGCGTCACGGGTTTTGTTTTCGCCGGGGGCGATGCGCTTGCGACGTTGCAAGAGGCCTACCTTCGGATGGAGCAGGCATGACGGACGCCAGCAAACCCGTTCTCACCGGCGGCTGCCAATGCGGCGAGGTGCGCTTTGCGCTGACGGCAGCCCCGAACAAGATCTCGATCTGCCACTGCCGGATGTGCCAGAAGGCGAGCGGCGCGCCGTTCGCCTCCTTCGCCGACATCAACCGGACGGATTTTGCCTGGACCAAGGGACAGCCGTCGTTCTTCCGCTCCTCCACGATCGCCGATCGCGGCTATTGCGCCGCCTGCGGCACGCCCTTGAGTTTCGGCCGCATTGACGGCGACCGCATCGAGATCATGACCGGCGCCTTCGACCGCCCCGACCGGCTGGTGCCGACGCGGCAATACGGAACGGAGTCCCGCCTCGGCTGGGTGGTCGGCATTTCCAACCTGCCGAGCCAGACCACGCAACAGAATTACGGACCGGAGAAGATGGCGACCATCGTCAGCCATCAGCATCCGGATCATGATTAAACGCCTATGATATGGTTGAAGCCATGAGCCGCATTCCTAATTTTGCCGATGTCGCCTTCGAGCGCATCGCCACCACCGCACCAGCCGGCAGCGCCGAGCCGTGGCTGACGCCCGAGGGCATCCTGGTGAAATCAGCCTATGGCGAGGCCGATCTGGCCGGGCTCGATTTCCTCGAGACCTATCCGGGCATCGCGCCCTATCTGCGCGGCCCCTACCCGACCATGTATGTCAACCAGCCCTGGACCGTCAGGCAATATGCCGGCTTCTCCACGGCGGAGGATTCCAACGCGTTCTACCGCCGCAATCTTGCGGCCGGGCAAAAGGGCCTCTCGGTCGCCTTCGATCTCGCCACCCATCGCGGCTATGACTCGGATCATCCGCGCGTCGGCGGCGACGTCGGCATGGCCGGCGTGGCCATCGATTCCATCTACGACATGCGCACGCTGTTCGCGGGGATTCCGCTCGACCAGATGAGCGTGTCCATGACCATGAACGGCGCGGTGCTGCCGATCCTCGCGCTCTACGTCGCCGCCGCCGGCGAACAGGGCGTCGCGCCGGAAAAGCTCTCGGGCACCATTCAGAACGACATTCTGAAAGAGTTCATGGTGCGCAACACCTACATCTATCCGCCCGCGCCCTCGATGCGGATCATCTCGGACATCTTCGCGTACACCTCGCAAAAGATGCCGAAGTACAATTCGATCTCGATCTCCGGCTATCACATGCAGGAGGCCGGCGCGACGCAGGATCTCGAGCTCGCTTATACGCTCGCCGACGGCGTCGAATATCTGCGTGCCGGCCTTGCCGCCGGTCTCGACGTCGACCGCTTCGCGCCGCGGCTGTCGTTCTTCTGGGCGATCGGCATGAACTTCTTCATGGAAGTCGCCAAGATGCGCGCCGCGCGCCTGCTCTGGGCGAAGCTGCTGAAGCCGTTCAACCCCAGGGATCCGCGCTCGCTGTCGCTGCGCACGCATTGCCAGACCTCGGGCTGGTCGCTGACCGCGCAGGACGTCTTCAACAACGTGATGCGCACGACAGTCGAGGCGATGGCGGCAACGCAAGGCCACACCCAGTCGTTGCACACCAACGCGCTCGACGAAGCCTTGGCGCTGCCGACCGATTTCTCGGCCCGCATCGCCCGCAATACCCAGCTGTTCCTCCAGCAGGAGAGCGGCACCACGCGCATCATCGATCCCTGGGGCGGCTCCTATTATGTCGAGCGGCTGACGCGCGACCTCGCGGCGAAGGCCTGGAGCCACATTCAGGAGGTCGAGGAGCTCGGCGGCATGGCCAAGGCCATCGAGGCCGGCGTGCCCAAGCTGCGCATCGAGGAAGCTTCCGCCAAGACCCAGGCCCGGATCGATGCCGGCAAGCAGGCGGTGATCGGCGTCAACAAGTACAAGCCGACAGACGAAGCCCCGATCGACATCCTCAAGGTCGACAACACCAATGTCCGGCGCTTGCAGATCGACAAGCTGACGCGGCTCAAATCCGAGCGCAACCAGAAGGACGTCGATGCCGCGCTCGCCGCGCTGACGCGCTCGGCCGGCGAAGGCAACGGCAATCTCTTGGCGCTCGCCATCGACGCGGCGCGCGCCAAGGCGACCGTTGGCGAAATCTCTGACGCGATGGAGAAGGTGTTCGGCCGCCACCGCGCCGAAATCAAGTCCATCACCGGCGTCTACAAGCGGGAGGCGTCCAGCATGGGTAACCGGGTCGAGAAGGTTCAGGCGCTGATCGACGCCTTCGAGGAGGCGGAAGGCCGCCGCCCGCGCATCCTGGTCGCCAAGATCGGCCAGGACGGTCACGACCGCGGCCAGAAGGTGATCGCGTCTGCGTTTGCCGATATCGGCTTCGACGTCGACATCGGGCCGCTGTTTGCAACTGCCGACGAGGCCGCGCGGCAGGCGGTCGAGAACGACGTCCACATCCTCGGCGTCTCCTCGCTCGCCGCCGCCCATCTCACCGCCGTGCCGGAGCTGAAGGCCGCCCTGAAGAAGCAGGGCCGCGACGACATCATGATCATCGTCGGCGGCGTGGTGCCGCCGCAGGATTATGATGCGCTCTACGCCGCCGGCGCCGAGGCGATCTTCCCGCCGGGCACGGTGATCGCGGACGCCGCCGAGGAGCTGATCCGCAAGCTGAATGCGCGGCTCGGGCATAGCGAGGCGGCGGAGTAGATGGTACGCTGGCCGCGTCACCGGCCAGGTTGTGTCCATGACACGTGATGAGGTCATCGCTGCGATACGCAAGAATGCTGGTGCCATCAAAGGCAAGGGCGTCTCGAAGCTCGCCATCCTCGGCTCGCGGGCCGGCAACGACTATCGCCCGGACAGCGACATCGATGTCCTCGTCGAGGTCGAACCGAAAGCCTCTTTCTCGCTGCTCAACCTGATCGACGTCGAGCAGATCATCGAGGACGCGACCGGCTTGCAGGCGCAGGCAACAGTCCGGCGCTCCGCCTCCCCCCACTCTGCGCAGCAGATCGCAGACGACATCCTCGAGATATTCTGACGCTCACGTAAGGACCACTCCCCTTGAAGTTCATGATCGGTTTGAGCGTCGCCGTGGCGCTTGGCGCAACCTGCGTGATCCCCGCCCTCGCCGCGGACCCAAAGCCCGACGCCGTCGTCAAGACCAAGAGCATCGAGGCGCGAATCTTCCTCGACGACAGGATCAAGGCCGATGCGGCGTTGGCAGCCGACTGCCTCGCCGAGGGCAAGAAGTGGCTCGACAAGAATGCAGCGGACGCCGCCGCATCGCGCAAGCAGGATCCGCAGTTCTTCAAGGACGGCGGTTGGGACTTTGAACGTAAATATGCGATCCGCTCTGTCGTCGCAGACCGCTATGCCAGCGTGCTGCGCAACGACTACATGGACACCCATGGTGCTCATCCGAACTCGGACGTGAACACGATCCTGTGGGACAAGACTTCGAACAAGCGCATCTCGATCCGCCCGTTCTTCGCCGAGACCGCCGATAGCGGCCCCACCATCAAGTCGATGGTGAAAGCTGTCATCGCCTCGCTCAAGGCTGAGAAGAAGAAGCGTGACACCAGCGAGACCGCGACCGACGAATGGTTCAAGAGCGTGGAGCCGAGCCTGCTCAAGATCGGCGCGGTGACGCTTTCGCCGTCGACTGAAACCGGCAAGAGCTCCGGCCTCACATTCCACTATCCGCCTTATGCGGTCGGCCCTTACGCCGAAGGCGAATATGTCGCATTCGTGCCGTGGGAGACGCTGAAGCCTTTCCTCACTGCGGAAGGCACGCGCATCTTCGGCGGCGCTCGACCGAAGGGCGATGCGGAAGAGCAGTGATCACCATTTGAGCAGCGACATGTTGCTCACAGCGCGCTGGTAGCGCTACCTTGCAGCGAGCTCACAAAGCCGACTAGAATGCCGCCATTGACAAGAGCGCCCGGTGTCACGGGCGCCGCTGGGAGGCATTGATGTCCAAGATTTCGCGCCGCAGCTTTGCGGCTTCTTCCGCTGTGATTGCCGCATCCGCCGCATTCGGTCTCACACCCGCACGCGCGCAGGCCTATCCGGCGCGCCCAGTCACCGTGATCGTGCCCTGGGGCGCCGGCGGCGGCACCGATGCGACTGCGCGCATTGTCGCAGCCCTGCTGGAAAAGGATCTCGGCCAGCCCTTCAACGTGGTGAACCGCACCGGCGGCTCCGGCGTGGTCGGCCATAGCGCGATCGCAACCGCCCAGCCGGACGGCTACACCATCGGCATGCTCACGGTCGAGATCTCGATGATGCACTGGCAGGGTCTCACCGAGCTGACGCCGCGGAGCTACACCCCGCTGGCGCTGATGAACGAGGATCCGCCGGGCATCCAGGTCTCCTCATCCTCGCCCTACAAGACGGTCAAGGAGCTCGCCGAGGCGATCAAGGCGGCGCCGCCCGGCAAGTTCAAGGCGTCGGGCACCGGCCAGGGCGGCATCTGGCATCTGGCGCTGGTCGGCTGGATGCAGGCGATGGGCCTGCCCGCCAACCAGGTGGCCTGGGTGCCGTCGAACGGCGCCGCACCCGCGATGCAGGATCTCGCCGCCGGCGGCCTCGACCTCACGACGTGCTCGGTGCCGGAAGCGCGCGCCATCATCGAGGCCGGCAAGGCCAGGAGCCTCGCCATCATGGCACCGGCGCGCAACCCGATCTTCAAGGACGTGCCGACGCTGAAGGAGGCGATGGGCATCGACTACGCGACCGGCGCCTGGCGCGGCATCGGCGCGCCGAAGAACCTGCCGCCCGAGATCGCAACGAAACTCACTGCCGCGCTGAAGAAGGTCTTCGACTCCGCCGAGTTCAAGGATTTCATGAGCAATCGCGGCTTCGGCACGGTGTGGGGCGATGCTGGCTACTTTGCCGGCTTCATGGACAAGGGCGATGCCCAGATGGGCGAAGCGATGAAGGCAGCAGGCCTGAGCAAGGCGTGATGTTTCACCTCTCCCCGCCTGCGGGGAGAGGTCGGATCGCATCGCAGATGCGATCCGGGTGAGGGGGACTCTCCGCGAGTCCATCTCTCACCGTCCCCGCGGAGAATCCCCCTCACCCCAACCCTCTCCCCGCAAGCGGGGCGAGGGAGAAGGACACTCACAGGACCCCTCCCATGCGTCTTCCCGACTCCATCACGGGATCGTTTCTCGTCGTGCTCGGTGCGGCTTCCGCCTATGGCGGCTGGCTGTTGCCGCCGGTGCCGGGGCAGCCGGTCGGCCCCAACGTGTTTCCGCTGGTGATCGGCACCGGGCTCGCTCTGTGCGGACTGGCGATCGTGTTCGGGATCGGCCATTCCTTCGAGGAAGAGGAAGAGCTGATCCCGCTGGAAGACGGCCAGACGGCAGCCGCAGCGCCGCCGCAGGGCAAGCTCTACAGCTTGCGCGCGCTGCTGCCGCCAGCGCTACTGCTGTTCTACGTTGTCGCCGCCGACCGGCTCGGCTTCATCATCACCGCGGCGATCATGGTCTACGTCACCTCGACCGCGCTCGGGGCGAAGTGGAAGCTGGCGCTGCCGCTCGCCGCGCTCTCGCCGTTCGGCATCCACCTCATCTTCGGCAAGCTGCTGCGCGTGCCGCTCCCCGCCGGCCTGCTGCCGACGCCCTGGTGATCCCATGCTCAAGACCCTCATTGAAGCGTTCGCACTGATCTCTACCTGGGAGGTCATCATCGCGATGTTCGCGGCCTCCGTGTACGGCCTCGTCATCGGCTCACTACCGGGCCTGTCGGCGACGATGGCGACCGCTCTGCTCGTCCCCGTCACTTTCTATCTCTCGCCGATCGCGGCGATCGCGACCATCGTCGCGGCGTCCTCGATGGCGATCTTCTCGGGCGACATCCCCGGCGCGCTGCTGCGCATTCCCGGCACGCCAGCTTCGGCCGCTTATGCGGACGAGGCCTATGCCATGACCCGCAAGGGCCAGGCCGAACTGGCGCTCGGAGCCGGCGTCTGGTTCTCCGCGGTCGGCGGCATCGCCGGCGTGCTGTCGCTGATGATTTTGGCACCGCCGCTCGCCGAGATCGCGCTGTCGTTCTCGACCTTCGAATATTTCTGGCTGGCGTTGCTCGGCCTGATGTGCGCCACTTTGGTCGCGCGCTCCTCGCCGGTGAAGGCGATCGCCGGCATGTTCCTCGGCCTGCTGGTCTCCTGCATCGGCATCGAAAACCCCGGCGGCGTGCCGCGCTTCACCTTTGGGATCACCGATCTGTTCGGTGGCATCGAGCCGATCCCCGCGCTGGTCGGCGTGTTCGCGGTGGCGCAGGTGATGCGCGCGATGCTGACGCCGGAGCCACCGCCACTGCCCCGGCGCAAGTTCGGAAGCATCATGGCCGGCCAGTGGAAGCTGACCAAGAAGTACCATTGGCAGATGACGCGCGGGAACATCGTCGGCATCATCATCGGCGTGCTGCCCGGTGCCGGTGCCGACATGGCCGCCTGGGTCTCCTACGCGATGTCGAAACGCTTCTCCAAGGAGCCGGAGAAATTCGGCACCGGCCATGTCGAGGGCCTGGTCGAGGCCGGCGCCAGCAACAATGCCAGCATCGCCTCGGGCTGGGTGCCCTCGCTGCTGTTCGGCATCCCCGGCGACACCATCGCGGCGATCGCGATCGGCGTGCTCTACATGAAGGGGCTCAACCCCGGCCCGACGCTGTTCACCGAGAAGGCGTCGAGCATGTACGCGATCTATCTGATGTTCATCATCGCGAACATTTTGATGATCCCGCTCGGCATCGCCATGATCCGGATCGCCGCCTACATCCTGCTGGCACCGCGCTCCGCCATCATGCCGATCATCATGCTGTGCTGCGCGGTCGGCTCGTTCGCGATCGGCAACAACATGTTTGGCGTCGTCACCGTCGCCGCCTTCGGCGTCATCGGCTATGTCATGGAGGCGAACGGCTATCCGGTGGCCGCGATGGTGCTCGGCATCGTCATGGGCACCATGGTCGAGCAGGCCTTCGTCACCTCGCTGATCAAATCCGACGGCAGCATCCTGCCGTTCTTCGAGCGCCCCGTCGCCGCCATCCTCGCCGCCATGGCGATCGGCGCGCTGCTCTGGCCGGTGATGGTGTGGGTCTGGCGCAAGGTGAAACCGGTGCAAGCGGCCGCGGCAACATCCCGGTGATAGGCGGCGGGCGGCCCTCGCCTGCTCCGCCGAGGCGTTGTAAAGCAGGGCATGACTGAGAAGAAGGCCCCGCTCGACATCAAATCCCTCGCCCGCGACCTCCGCGCAGGCAGCCGCGCGGCCCTCGCCCGCGCGATCACGCTGGTGGAGAGCCGGCGCGGCGACCATCAGGCGCTGGCGCGGGAGCTGGTGCAGATGCTGCTGCCGGACACCGGCAAGGCATTTCGCGTCGGCATCACCGGCTCGCCCGGCGTCGGCAAATCCACCACCATCGACGCGCTCGGCACCTATCTCATCGAGCAGGGCCACAAGGTCGCGGTGCTCGCGGTCGATCCGTCCTCGGCGCGCAGCGGCGGCTCGATCCTCGGCGACAAGACGCGGATGGCGCGGCTGTCGGCCTCGGATGATGCCTTCATCCGTCCCTCGCCGTCCTCGGGTACGCTCGGGGGCGTCGCTGCAAAAACGCGCGAGGCGATGCTGCTGTGCGAGGCGGCCGGATTCGGCGTCGTGCTGGTCGAGACCGTCGGCATCGGCCAGTCCGAGACCGCGGTCTGCGACATGACCGATTTCTTCCTCGCGCTGATGCTGCCCGGCGGCGGCGACGAGCTCCAGGGCATCAAGAAGGGCCTGGTGGAGCTCGCCGACATGATCGCGATCAACAAGGCCGACGGCGACAATCTCAAGCGCGCCAACATCACCGCCGCCGACTATCGCGGCGCGCTGCATATTCTCAGCCCCCGGTCGGAACACTGGCACCCACCGGTCGTCACCTATTCGGCGCTGGCCGGCACTGGCATCGCCGAGCTTTGGCAGAAGGTTCTGGATCACCGCAAGGCGATGAATGCATCCGGCGATTTCGCCGCGCGGCGGCGCGACCAGCAGGTGAAATGGATGTGGTCGATGCTGGAGCAGCGCATGCTCGCACGGCTGCGCAGTGAGGCATCGGTGCGGACGAAGGTGAAGAAGATCGAGTCCGAAGTCGCCGATGGCCACCTCACCCCGGCGCTCGCCGCCGAGCAGATTCTGGAGTTGCTGCAATGAGCCAAAAGCTCCGCATTCTCCTCACCGGCTTCGGGCCGTTCCCCGGCGCCCCCTATAATCCGACCCAGCCGCTGGTGGCGCGGCTCGCGCAACTGCGCCGGCCGGCGCTCGACGATGTCGAGCTGTTAAGCCACATCTTCCCGGTCACCTATGCCGCGGTCGACCGGCAATTGCCTGAAGTGCTTGCTGCGCAAAAGCCCGACGCGCTGCTGATGTTCGGCCTCGCTGCACGCACGCCTTACCTGCGCATCGAGACCCGCGCGCGCAACGCCGTCACCATGCTTTGGCCCGATGCCGCCAACACGCGCTCCAGCAAGCGCGGCATCGCCGGCCATGCGGATGCGATGATGTTCGGTCCGCACACGGCAAAACTGCTGCGCGCCGCGCGCCTCACCGGCATCGACGCCCGCCCCTCGCGTGATGCCGGCGCCTATCTCTGCAACTATCTGAGCTGGCGCGCGATCGAGAACGTGAGGGCAGGCGGGCCGCAGCTGGCGGCGTTTATCCATATTCCTCTGCTCGCGCGCAGCGGAGCCGTGCGACGCAAGGGCGCAGCCCGGATCACGCTGGAGGAGCTGGTGGATGCCGGGGAAGCGATGCTGATGGAGCTGGCAGGATTGGCAAGGAAGCGGCGGAACACGCCGTCCTCGCGGTAAACATTTAACCCTACCGCGAACAATCCCCGCACCCGCGGCCGCCCTGCGCTACCTAATCCGCGCGGACCCCCGCGTCCGCCGGAGGACGCAGCCATGGACCTCAATCGCCGTCATCTCATCGGAGCTTCGACCGCGGGCATCGCCGGCGCGCTCGCCATGCCCGCCGATGCCGCGCGCGCGGCGCCGCTGACGTCGCTGCTTGGCCGCGATGCGACCCAATATGGCGTGCGCCCCGGCAGCAGCGAGGACCAGACCCGCGCGCTTCAGCGCGCCATCGATGAGGCCGCACGGGCGCAGATGCCGCTGGCCTTGCCGCCCGGCGTCTACCGCAGCGGATTGCTGCGGCTACCGAACGGCGCGCAATTGATCGGCGTGCGCGGCGCGACGAAATTCGTCTTCACCGGTGGCGCCTCGGCGATCCAGAGCGATGGCTCGGATTCGATCGGCATCACCGGCATCACCTTCGACGGCGGCAATATTCCGCTGCCGACCCGGCGCGGGCTGATCCACCTGCTCGGCGGGCGCGACGTTCGCATCACCGATTGCGAGATCGCGAACTCAGGCGGCAGCGGCATCTGGCTCGAGCAGGTGTCCGGCGACATCTCCGGCAACATTTTTGTCAACACCGCCGTGACGGCGGTCGTCTCCTTCGACGCCAGGGGCCTCAGCGTCTCCCGCAACACCATCACCGGCACCAACGACAACGGCATCGAGATCCTGCGCACCGCGATCGGTGACGACGGCACGCTGGTCGCCGACAATCGCATCGAGGACATCAAGGCCGGCCCCGGCGGCTCCGGCCAGTACGGCAACGCCATCAACGCCTTTCGCGCCGGCAATGTGATCGTGCGCGGCAACCGCATCAGGAACTGCGACTATTCCGCGGTGCGCGGCAACTCCGCTTCAAACATCCATATATCAGGCAACAGCGTCAGCGACGTGCGCGAGGTCGCGCTCTATTCCGAGTTTGCGTTCGAGGCCGCGGTGATCGCCAACAACATTGTGGATGGCGCCGCGGTCGGTGTCTCCGTCTGCAATTTCAACGAGGGCGGCCGCATCGCGGTGGTCCAGGGCAATATCATCCGCAATCTCATCCCGAAGCGGCCAATCGGCACCGCGCCCGATGATGACGCCGGCGTCGGCATCTATATCGAGGCGGATTCATCCGTGACCGGCAATGTGATCGAGAATGCGCCCTCCTACGGCATCGTCGCCGGCTGGGGCAAATATCTGCGCGACGTCGCCATCACCGGCAACGTGATCCGCAAGGCGCTGGCCGGCATCGGCGTCTCGGTGGTGCCGGGCGCCGGCACCGCGCTCGTCAACAACAACATGATCTCGGAGACCCCGCGCGGCGCCGTGGTCGGCCTCGACCACGCGCGCGCCGTGACGGCGGACCTGTCCGCCGACGGCGCACAGCGCTTTGCACAGGTCGTGATCGGCGGGAATGCGGTGCGGCGCTAGAACGCGTTCCGCAGCAGCGGGTACTTCGCTTCGAGGCCGTCGAGGCTGAAGGTGAATTCGACGAGGCGCTCGGGAGCGGCGACGATTTCGACGGCTGGCGGGGCGAACTGCGGCAGGAGGGTTGCCATCGCGGCGGGCGTTGCGACAGGCGGCCTCACCACGGGCGCGGCGGCCGGTGTCGCGACAGGCATTGCGAACGGCGACCTCACAGCGGGGGCCGTGCGCGGTGTCATCGCGGTGGGCTCGGCAAGGGGTGACTTCACCGCAGGTGCGGCGGCCGATGCCCTCGCAGCGGGTGCCTTCAGCGGCGGCATCTCGGCAGGGGCGATGAACGACGCCACCAGCGCAGACACCCCAACCGCTTCAGGTTCAGCAAGCGGCGCGATCGGGGCCTCGATGATTTCCGCCAGCACATCCGGCTTGGGGGCGAGCCTGACCGGCACGGCGGTCTCGGGGGCGATGTGGACGGCCTTTGGCTGCAACATCTTGGGCTGCACGGCCTGCGCCTGGTCGCGCGGAAACACGCGGGGCATCGTCGCCGGCGACCAGCCGAATGCGGAGGTGACGCTCGCGGCGGCCGCGGCGACGTCTCCGCCTGTGGCGATGGCGCGCCAGGTTTGAACGGCGCGCTTGGCTTCCTGGATGTTTTCGAGGAATGCGATTTCGGAGTGATAGCGGCGCCAGCGGCCCGTCTCGAACATTTCGGAGAGATGTTCCAGCCGCTGTTCGGCGAGAGCGCACCAGCGTGCCGCAATGTCACGGCTAACAGCCGTGCTCTGGCGATGTGTCATAAACCTGCCCGTGAGGAGAAAAATACGGACGCGACGCAACGCACACGAATCAATTTAGAAGCGACATGAATATTTTGTGGAAAAGTTTTGACTTGTCCAGCAACGACACGGCGTTCGTCATGAAACACCGTAGTCGTGCGGAGTTTTCAGGCATTTCCGAGTCAAGCTTCGCGCAAGCATGACGGACTTGCGGTGGACCTGAACGAGGTTGGCGATGAACGCAGTCGCGTTTGCTCAACCGCAAGCTGATCCCGCACATGGCTTCAAGGAATCGGATGCCCCAAAAGAAAAGACCCGTCCGGGGGGACAACCGGACGGGTCGAGCCATATGGGCGCTTGGGGTGGATGGGCGCTCGCGCCTAATATGACTGATGGGGAGGGATGACCGCTCCCACATAATTTGGTCGTGGCAGCCAGCTGAACGTTCAATGCGGCGTTCGATTTTTTGACCTTGGGCCTGCGCGCAAACTTGTCTCAGCCGCTATCGCGTCGCCGGCCTATCCGCCTGAGAAATCGCGGATTTATCGCCTGCGCTCGACAGCGAGGGTTGTTCCAGCGCGCGGATGCCGGGCTCATCGCGACGCTTCTCGATATCTTCACGTTTAGTTGTACCGGAAGCCGCGGCAACGGGCGTCGCGCTATCTGCCGGAACAGCCATGACCGCGGCAAACGCATCGGCCTCGCCGTCGCCGAACAGATCATCACGCCCGGGTGAACCGAGGTCGCGCGCGGTCTTCGCCAGCGTCATGCGCAGCGCTTCCGGCTTGAGCGCGTAGTTGCGCTCGAGCAGCAGCGCCGCGACGCCGGAGACATAGGCCGCCGAGAACGAGGTTCCCGACGTCATCTGGTAT
Organism: Bradyrhizobium sp. GW821-FHT13H05; assembly: GCF_058804065.1. Lineage (NCBI taxonomy): Bacteria > Pseudomonadati > Pseudomonadota > Alphaproteobacteria > Hyphomicrobiales > Nitrobacteraceae > Bradyrhizobium > Bradyrhizobium sp. GW821-FHT13H05. The sequence continues at coordinate 111,672 of NZ_JBXAPO010000002.1, forward strand.
TTGCCGTCGGGCGCCGGCAGGAAGATGTCGACGCCGGGCGCGGCCAGCGCGATGTAATTGCCGCGGTTGGACGCGGAAAACAACTTGTCCTGCTGGTCGGTCGCGCTGACCGCGATCACGTTGGGATTGGCGGCAGGATAAAGCGGCGGCGATTTCGCCCCGGCATTGCCGGCGGCCGCGATCAGCACGAGGCCGCGCGCGGCGGTCGCGGCGATGGCGCGCTCGATTACCGCGTCCTTCGGGCCGGCGAAGCTCATATTGACGATCTGGGCGCCGTGCTCGGCGGCGTAGTTCAGCGAGCGCAGGATGATGTAGGACGAGCTCTCGGCGCCACCCGTGGTGCCGCCGAAGGCACGGATTGCAATAATGCGCGCCTCGGGGGCGCTGCCCATCAGCCTGGCATGCGCCACGATGGCGCCGGCGATGCCGGTGCCATGGACATGCGGGCCCTCGGTGCTGCCCAGCGCATCGAAATTGTCGGCGACGGAATGGGCGAGTTCGGGATGGTTGGCGTCGATGCCGGAATCGATCACGGCAATTGTGACGTTGGCGCCGTGCGCCAGCGTATGCGCCTGCGGCAGCCGGAGCTTTGCCAGCGCATATTGCGCCGGATCGCCCTCGGTCGGCACAGCCGACTTCTGGTCCTGGAGCACGTAGCGGAAGTTGGGCTGGACCGAACGCACGCTGCCGTCGGCGGCGAATTCGCGCCGCACCGTCTCGGAGGGCCGGCCGTCGGTGATGCGGAACAGGCCGAACGTCGCTCCGATCAGCGGGAAATTCTCGGACGCGATGCGCGTCAGCCCATGGCGCCGCGCAAGCGCGTCGGCATCGGCAACCGACAGGGCACCGTCGATCTCGGCGACGAATTCGCCTGCGAAGCTGCGCTGGCTCACCGCAACCTGCGTGTTGTTGCCACGCCCCTTGCCGGCGCTCTTCTTGCCCGATTTGCCGGTGCCCTCGCCGCCCGCATTTGGCTGGGCCAGGCATTCGCCGGCGGCGTCGCGGTAAGGTGCCGTGCAGGCCGGATAGAGATTCGGCGAGTAACGCGCATAGGGCAGCACCGGCGTCGGCCCCATTCGGGCCGCCGGGATCCGTGCGGTCGTGATCGTGCGGGGGCCGCGATCGACGCTCACCGCCCGTGCAGCAATGCTCGGAGAGATGGTCGGCGTGCGCGAGGGGACGCTGATGGTGGGCGTGCGCATGATCGCCTGCGCCTGCGCGACCTCGACGCCGAGACAGGCGGCGAGCAGCAGCGCGGCTCCGACCGAGGACGCGTACGCCCCGGCTCGTACCTTACTCTCGGATCTGCGTGTCATCGGTGCAGCGGGGGGGGGGGGGGGGGGGGGGGGGGGGGGGGGGGGAC